>JAYQWJ020000444.1:0-8522 GCA_035829175.2 Candidatus Albibeggiatoa psychrophila | reverse complement strand
ATTATAAAAGTGGTTCACTAATTACAGCTTCAGGTAAATCACGTTTTTGAAATTTGACTAAATCAATCATTGCGGGGTTTAAATGCACAGTTCCTGCTTTATCCACAATAATTACATATTGCACGCCCATTTTTTTTGCCACAGAATGCCAGTTTTCAATGCCTGCCACCATTAAAGCGGTTGCTGCGGCATCTGCAAAAGCAGCACTTTTATTCACTACCGTGACTGAACGAATTTGGGTTGTAGGTTGCCCCGTGCGAGGGTCTATGACATGTGAATAATGCTTACCATCAAACTCAAAAAAGCGTTCATAATCACCTGAAGTTACAACACTTAATTCACCTTCTGCCGCGATGGCTGCAAGGACTGATTTTTTCTCAGTTGGAAATGGGTGACGAATACCAATCATCCAAGGCCGTTCACCTGCTTTGCCTAAAACTTTTAAATTACCACCTGCATTCACAATTGCGTTTTCAATACCTAATTTTTTCAATTTTTCAATCATTAAGTCCACTGCATAACCTTTGGCATACGCACCAAAATCCAATTGAACTGCGGGATTAGAACTGGTGACAACATTATCTACAATGCTTAAATTTGCAATACTAGGTTGTTCAGACAATAATTTTTCGATGGCTTCGATTTTCGGTGGCTCGGTCAACCCCGGCTCATCTTGATGA
This sequence comes from Candidatus Albibeggiatoa psychrophila, assembly GCA_035829175.2. Classification (GTDB taxonomy): domain Bacteria; phylum Pseudomonadota; class Gammaproteobacteria; order Beggiatoales; family Beggiatoaceae; genus Albibeggiatoa; species Albibeggiatoa psychrophila. The sequence continues at coordinate 7,842 of JAYQWJ020000444.1, read as the reverse complement.
AATCCCCATAACGCAATTAATTTTCCAATCGCAGGTTCAAATAAATACTCACTTTTAGCCGCTAATATTTGTGCTTGTGTAATTAAATCCAGCAGCATTTCATCTTCAATGGTATAAGCTTGACCTTGTGCAATCGATTGATTTAACTCAACAACATGACTACCATCCTCCCATGCGTGCCATTTTTTATGTAAGCTTTGCAAAGTCTGCATAATATCACTAAATGCTTGATTAGCTTGTTTTTCTGGTATATCCCATAAAGTGACAGCAACCAAAGTCCCAAATACATAAAACTGCTGTTGTTGTTGGCGACCTTGATAGGGATTTGACGGTGTACAAGCCATGAGTAACGTCAAAATAAAGCCTGCAATAATAAATTTGCGTAACATATTTCAATATCCAAAAAAATGTATAAAAATGTTATAGTTTAACGAACAAAAACTATGATGGTATGAGTCAGAAGGAATGCAAGGCAATGCAAGATTATTTTTTAAAATTGAATCGCTTAGTCAACACATTATTAGAAAACACTAATGAAGTGATATTATGCCATTTTTCAGGCGAATTGTCTGACTTTATCCGCTTTAATCATGGCAAAGTGCGCCAAGTTGGCAGCGTTGAGCAACGGGTGATTGAGCTGGAATTAATCCAAGGTAAACGCAGCAGTCATGGCTATTTAGATTTAACGGGTGAACTGGAAACTGATGAGCAGCGTTTAAAGGCGTTATTATTTAAGTTACGTGAACATTTAACCTATTTACCTGAAGACCCGCATTTAAACTATTCTACCGAAATTCATACTACAGGCTTGGTCATGCCAAATGACTTACATGATGCCAAAGATATTTTAGCCGATATTTTGCGAGATGTTGAAGACAGTGATTTTGTGGGACATTATGCAGGTGGCGCAACTTATTCAGGTTTTTTTAATACCTTGGGGCAGATAAATTGGCACAATACTTATAGTTTTAATTTGGATTGGAGTTTGTATCATACTAAAGATAAAGCGGTTAAAAATGCTTATGCTGGCTTTCAATGGAATTCTGTGACCTTTTTGGACAAAATGCGTGAATCTAAGCAACAATTAGATATTTTAAAACGCGACCCAATCACGATTAAACCGGGTAAATATAAAGTTTTCTTAGCCCCTTCCGCGTTGTACGAAATTATCAGTTTACTGTGCTGGGATGGATTTAGTGCTAAAGAATTACAAACTAAACAAAGCCCATTACTCCGAATGCAGCAAGATGAAAAATGTCAGTTACATCCGACGGTGACAATTCGGGAAAATATTGAGCACGGTTTAGCCCCTGCGTTTCAAGAGCAAGGTTTTTTACGTCCGAAACATCTGAATTTAATCGAGCAAGGTAAATTACAAAATCCCTTGGTTTCGCCGCGTACAGCAAAGGAATATAATTTAACAACCAATGGTGCGAATTGTGAAGAATCACCGATTTCGATTGATATGGAACCGGGGAGTTTCTCGCAGAAAGAGGTATTAAAAGCTTTAGATACGGGAATTTATATCAATAATTTATGGTATTTAAATTACTCAGATAGAGCGTCTTGTCGCATTACGGGAATGACTCGTTTTGCTAGTTTTTGGGTTGAAAATGGGGAAATTGTCGCGCCGTTAAACGTGATGCGATTTGATGAAAGTTTGTATAATTTATTGGGTAAAAATTTGATTTCGTTAACTCGTGAAAGAGAATTTATTATGGATACAGATACTTATGAAAAACGTTCGGTGGTTAGTGCGCGTTTACCGGGTGCATTGATTGATAATTTTAATTTTACTTTGTAAAGCTGATTTTCATCTAAAGTTAGGACTGCCCATCTTTGAAGAATTGACAGTCCTAAGCCTCTAAAAATTAATAACCGCCTTTGCGTTTTGTATCTGGTAAACCACCGATTTTGCTGGCTTCTTTATCAGGATTTCTAGGGAAAAGGTCGTACAAGGATTTGGCATTGACGGCTTTGTCTCCCCACTTTTTTTGCATCGCTTTGACGATATTACGCATATTCGGTTGATTAGCACTATTATTGATGTATTCATCACGTAAATAGTTGACTAAGTCCCAATGTTTCTCTGTTAAGTCAGTAACTTCTTCCGATGCTGCGATGATAGGTGCAAGCTCTTCGCTCCAGTCTTCAACGTTGGTTAAAAAGCCGTTTGCATCAGTTTCAATGGTTTGACCGTTAAGCTCGTAAGGCATGATAAATCCTCCTAAAAGTAGAAATAAAGTGATTGTTGTTAGAAATTAAAAATCGCCGTTTGCGCCTGCTTCCATGATTTCCATTAACGCATCCCGGACTTTTTTTGCAGGTCCAATAAGGCTTTCTGGTAAATCAGCCATCATCATGACCATATCTAAATTCATCATCACGAGCCATGCTTTACCGTCAGCATCTTCTACAACGGCGATACGGCAAGGCATATACGCTGCGAAATTAATGTCATATTCAATCATTTCTTTAGCAATGTCAGCATAGCAGAATTGGAAAATGTCAATATGGCGAATATTGTCTAAACCCAATGATTTATGCTCTTTGTGCATTGGTTGGTGAGTGACTAATTTCATGTTTAACGCATTGGCGCGGGATTTCATTGCATCAATGGCATCATCGATAGAAACGTCTTCAGCCAAAGCCATTTTGACCACGGTTTGAGCAATTGTGAATGGTAGCTTTTGAGCTGTTTCAGCCGATTTTGTTGCATCTTCGGGTACGGGCGCAGGTGCAACGTCTTCTGCTAATAAGTTGAAGCTCAATAACATCATCACAGCAAATATTATTGTTTTAAGCATAATGACTCCTTTAGTATGTATTTAGAGTTGTAAATATCAAAATGTGTTAGGTTTTTGCTTATAGCAACAGACGATTCTCAAATTTGTAAACGACATGAATTCACAACAGCTCGTCCTACAAGCTTAAAATATTATAAACTAAGGGCTAAGGTTAAGCTCATATCCCATAGATTTGAGCATTTTACTACTTATCAAGCCAATCGCGGATAAAGGATAATTATGGCACTACCACTTACATTTATAGACGAGTTACCTTATACCTCTCAAGCAATGCCTTATACGCATCCTCAACACCTTGCAACCATCGGTCAAATCTTTGGAATGCAAGCAGAAAAGCCGCATCGTATCCTAGAATTAGCCTGTGGAGATGGTAGTAATATTTTAGGCATTGCACAAAGCTTACCGCAAGCCGAATGTTGGGCAATTGATAAATCTGAAACAAAAATTGCTCAAGCGCAACAAATGGCTGAACAAGCAAAATTGCAAAATGTCACCTTAAAAGCAATGGATATTTTGGATATTGATACGAGTTTAGGTCAGTTTGATTATATTATTGTGCATGGTATTTATTCGTGGGGAAGCACTGACGTTAAGCAGAAAATTTTCCAGCTTTGTAAGCAATTGTTATCCGCCAAAGGCATCGCTTATGTGAGTTATGACACCAGTCCAGCGGGTGATTCTCGACGGATTGTGCGCCAAATGTTGCGTTATCACAGTATGGGAATGGAAGATTCACAGCAGCGTTTAGAGCAATTACACGCCTTGTTTCAATTTCTGATTGCTGCCAATCGGGACACAAATACGGCTTACAGTTTAATGTTGCAAGAAGAGTATCAAATTTTTCAGCAATTGCCACAGCCTGAATTGTATTTGGATTATATTGATGCGGATAACGAGCCTGTTTTGTTTACGGAATTTATGTTGCAGGCTCATGCGCAGGAATTGGATTATTTAGGCGATACTTTTTTAAAAACCATGTTGCCACAGAATCTTGCCGCTGACACCCAACAGACTTTAGCTGCATTTGAGCAAAATATCCTGCAACAAGAACAATATATGGATTTTGCGCGTAATCGTCGTTATCGACACACGCTTTTAGTTCATAAAGGCATCGAATTAGAACGTAATTTAGATATTAGCTTGATTAAAGATTTTTATTTATGTTGTGATTTCCAAGTGAATCAAGTTGAAGAGGCACTACATTTTGTTAGCAGTCATGGCACAGTGACAACGGAAAATGCGGCAACTCAAAAAGTATTTGCATACTTGGGGCAACAATATCCACGACATGTAAAAATAGAGGAATTACTGGAAAAAACTGAAACTCAATCAGAAGCCCAAACCATTTTTGAAACCCTATTTTCCTGTTGTATGCAAGGGGTTATCGAGCTGCATATTGAACCTGAATCCTACAGCACCAACATGAGCGAGCAGCCTTTTGCCAGTCCTTTGGCGCGTATGCAAGTTGAATCGGGCTTGAGCCTCGTGACCAATTTACGCAATGAACCTGTTGAAATCAGCAATGTGCTTTGTTTGCATTTATTGCCTTATTTGGACGGTCAACACAATCATGCAGATTTAAAACGTCTTATCAAACATGGAATGGGCAAAAAATATCGTTTAGATGTGAATCTGGATGGACAAGATATGATGTTATCTGATGAGCAGCAAGATGAATTATTCCAACACGCATTAGACAATAGTTTGCAATTATTAAATCGAGCGGCTTTATTTATTCAATAACTTAGTGTATCAATTGGCTATCTTGATAAGTTTTCAATCTTTTTGAATTGTTATTAAGATTTAATCTGCTAGGTAAAGCTTGTTTTGTGGCAGATAGTCCATACTTATTGTTTGCGTATTTGCATAAACTTGAATGATTTTGACTAATTGCAGATAAGATAGTAGTCTTGTGTTTTAGTTGATATTTCCTAATGAGGATGAATGAATGAAAGGTGGTTTATCTGGTTTGATGAAACAAGCCCAACAAATGCAACAAAATTTGCAAGACATGCAGGGTGAAATTGCCAATATGCAGCTTACTGGTGAAGCGGGTGGCGGTATGGTGAAAATTGTAATGAGTGGTCGTCATGATGTACGTCGGGTCACAATTGATGACAGTTTAATGAGTGATGATAAAGAAATGTTAGAAGATTTGATTGCTGCGGCGATTAATGATGCGGTGCGTAAAGTTGAAAAAAATAGCCAAGATAAATTATCTTCTTTAACTGGGGGTATGGATTTACCGCCCGGTATGAAACTACCATTTTAAATTAATACCTACGCTTATCTAATGGGAACATGCCTAGCAGAGCTTTATAAATGGTTTACAACGCCGTTGGGTGAGCGTTTGTTGCAATCAGAAGCGCAGTTGATGCAACAAGTATTAGCGAATTTATTTGGCTATCATTTGCTGCAAATCGGCAATATAGGGCATGGTCAATTGCTTGAAAATAGCCGTATTAATCACCGTTGTATCTTGTGTTTACGTGACCCGCATTCTGAACTACCATATTCGACAATACACGCTTCCGCCGATAATTTACCTTTTGCTCATGACAGTGTGGATGTGGTTGTATTGCCGCATGTACTGGAATTTGAAGAAAATCCTCATCAAATCTTACGTGAAGTCGAGCGAGTTTTGATTGCCGAAGGTCACGTTGTCATTATTGGCTTTAACCCTTTGAGTTTATGGGGATTATGGCATCTATTTTTATCACACCGTAAACAAGCCCCTTGGTGTAGTCAATTTTTACCCGTACTGCGAGTTAAAGACTGGCTTGCCTTACTTGGATTTGAAAAAGTGCAGCAACACACCTTATTTTTCGCCCCGCCGTTTAATAGCCATTGGGGAATAATGAAGCGTTTGGATAAATTTGGTAATCGATGGGCTAAGGATTTTGGTGCAGTTTACGTGTTAGTTGCAAAAAAACAGGTTTTAACCATCACTCCAATTAAACCAAAATGGACAACAGAGCCTGTCATGGTTGGTACGCCAATTGGGTCACGCTTAGAAAAACATCATGAGTAAAATTGTTGAAGCATTCACTGATGGCGCATGTAAAGGTAATCCCGGACCGGGTGGCTGGGGGGTCTTGCTGCGTTATGGTGATAAAGAAAAAGAATTATGTGGCGGTGAGCCAAACACAACTAATAATCGCATGGAATTGCTGGCTGCTATTATGGCTTTGGAAACCTTGACACGCCCTTGTGAAGTTAAGCTCACGACGGATTCACAATATGTACGCCAAGGTATTACGCAATGGATTCATAATTGGATTAAGCGGGATTGGAAAACTGCTTCAAAACAGCCTGTGAAAAACGTGGATTTATGGAAACGCTTACATGCGGCAAATCAGAAACATCAAGTGGAATGGCATTGGGTTAAAGGACATGCGGGACATACAGAAAATGAAATTGCCGATAGATTAGCAAATCAGGGCGTTGATTCCATTTAAAGTCATTTTGCAAAATCAATTGAAACGCCTGCTTTCTTAATATCTGCACTCGCCCAAAGGATTACCGAGCATACAAAAATATTGGTAATCCTTTAGTTTATAGTGATTTAGCCTATAATCTTGAAATCATTATAACGGCTCTAATATAACAGGTGTTGTGACAAGACGTGAACAATCCTGTACTGAATAACTAAATGTCCCATCTTTCTTCGCTTTAACTGTGGGTTTGACCACTTCTTCATCTTCCAGTTCAGTTACGACCGTATCAAAAGTAGGATAAAGTAAAGAAGGCGTGCCTTTATATGTCACCTTAAATCCACCATCTGCTTGATAAACGACTTTTTCTACTCCTTCAATTTTACCAACCAAGGCTTTAAATTTATCTGGATAAAGCGTGGTAGGGTAAAAGCTTTGTGATACACCATTATCATAAACGATATAGGCTTTTTGTTTCGCACGCGTATTTCTTAATTTTGTCGGAAAATGAAAACCTTTTTTCAAATTACTAGGCATGGCAGCCCAATTGCATTTATTGTTTGGACAATGTTGACTATTAGCAGGCTCTTTAAAAGCATCAAAAAGAACGGAAACATGCACTTTAGTTTGTTTACCTGCACGTATTTGAGAAGCTGTTGATTCAGGTAATTGCATTAATACATCACCTATTGGATTGAGTTTTATTTTCTGATCTGAATGACATTCATTTGTAGCCTTACTCGTTTTTGTTGTACTTGTATTTGTATTGCTGCTGTCTGTTTCAGTAAAATCAGAATCTATTGCATTAAGTAAATTACCCACATCAGGAGCAGGAGAAAGGGTAAAACGGTGACCCTTTGACGTGGTTATGGTAAAAAATCCGCCTTCATCTTCTCCTAAACCAGTAGGTGTATCTGCTGGAGCTTGCTCAACATTCTCCTTACTTGCCAAGAAATTAAAATCTATATTTTCATACGTTCCAGAGCCTTCAATACTAACTACGCCTGTTTGATCTTGATTAAGTGTAAATAAGTTCAAATCAACATTAGAAATACTAGATTGTTGCAAGCCTTCATTTATCAATGTTTCAGCGGGTTCACCACCTTTACCACCTAAGCTAAAACTGCTTGATAAATCAACACTATCCGCTATAAAAACTTCCTCAACAGGAATTGAGGTAGATGAATCATCAAAAGTTCTATAAGTTAAGCTTGTACCTTCTGGCACATTAAATTCACCTGTATTTTCATCCACTTCCCAACCTTCCGGTAGTTTGTCTTCTACTTGTTTAACTGAAATTAACTTACTGTTTAAATTTGTAAAAATGTATCCGGGGTCTTCTGCGCTTTTGATAGATTCAGAGTTTAGTTTTTTAAATTCGTCAGATGTAATCTTTTCTAATACACCTTCATTGAGCGCATCTACATTTTTTGCAGTAAAACCTGCCAATGATTCTATAGGTAGTAATGCAAATTCTTCAGTTCCAATTGCGTAAACAGCATCATCTTGTAAGTTTTGAATATCTTGGGCTTCAAACTCGTCAAAAACCTCCGAAGGTAAATCATCTATATGTTCAGCATCAAATGCGGCAAATGCTTCGG
>JAYQWJ020000443.1:0-5925 GCA_035829175.2 Candidatus Albibeggiatoa psychrophila | reverse complement strand
ATTTTTACTAGCTTAGTATTCATAAGCATATGTTATCACAAATAAGCATAGATTTATGTTAGCTGTAACTTACCTTTAGTCTTGATTATAATGGTACACTTAAGTGTTAAGTGAAACTTGTCACAGACAGGTTAAAATAATTAGTTATGCTATTTATCAAATAATAACTCACTAACTTGGAGGAAATATGCCTAAGAATGCTTTTTATGCGCAATCAGGTGGAGTCACGTCAGTCATTAATGCTTCAGCTTGTGGCGTGATTGAAACAGCCCGTCAATATCCTGAGCAAATCGGCAAAGTCTACGCAGGTCGCAATGGGATTATCGGTGCATTAGAAGAAGACCTCATCGATACCTCACAAGAATCAGCCGAAGCCATTGCCGCATTACGCCATACGCCATCGGGTGCATTTGGTTCTTGCCGTTATAAATTGAAAGGTTTGGAAGAGAATAAAGCCGAATATGAACGTTTAATCCAAGTGTTCAAAGCACATGATGTTGGCTATTTCTTCTACAATGGCGGTGGTGATTCTCAAGATACCTCGCACAAAGTGTCACAAATTGGCGATGCCTTGGGTCATCACATGACGTGCATTGGCGTGCCTAAAACGGTGGATAATGATTTACCAATTACTGATAATTGCCCAGGATTTGGTTCTGTTGCGAAATATGTTGCAGTTTCAATTCGTGAGGCGGCATTTGACGTGGCATCAATGGCGAAGACTTCCACTAAAATTTTTGTTTTAGAAGTGATGGGTCGTCATGCGGGTTGGATTGCAGCGGCTGGCGGTTTAGCCCGTGAGCAAGAAGGTGATGCACCACACATTATTTTATTCCCAGAACTTATTTTTAATAAGGAAAAATTCTTAGCCAAAGTGGATGCCACGGTTAAGAAATTTGGTTATTGCTGTATCGTGGTTTCCGAAGGGGTGAAAGATGAAACAGGCAAGTTTTTAGCCGATGCAGGTACAGTCGATGCGTTTGGTCATGCGCAATTGGGTGGTTGTGCGCCCGTAGTTGCCAATATGTGTAGAGAGGCTTTGGGTTATAAATATCACTGGGCGGTAGCCGATTATTTACAACGTGCCGCACGTCATATTGCGTCTAAAACCGACGTTGAGCAAGCGTATGCAATGGGTAAAGCCGCTGTGGAATTGGCAATACAAGGCAAAAATGCAGTGATGCCAACTGTGATACGCACCTCAAACAATCCTTATGCGTGGGAAATTGGGCACGCGAATTTAGCGGATGTGGCGAATGTTGAGAAGAAAATGCCCGCCGATTATATTACTGAAGATGGTTATGGCATTACTGAAGCATGTCGTGAATATTTGCAACCGTTGATTATGGGTGAAGATTATCCTCCTTATAAAAATGGTTTACCTGATTATGTGGTATTGAATAATGTAGCTGTGCCGAAAAAATTGGCTGACGAATTTCATGTAAAATAGTTGTGAAATAGTGTTAAAAAGCGGATAGTCCTATTGTATTTTCTAGGACTGCCGCATTTTTTAAATATCTGCAAACAGGTTAAACCATTAGGCAAGTCATTGTATTTATAATGGATAATTAAATACCTACCATATCTCCTAGATTTTTACGAAGCCATCATGAATTCAGGCTCAATATCATCTTCAAGCTCTTCGCGCAATTCGGCAATATGCAAAATATTTTCAAACTTCACCGCATAATCAGAAATCGCCAGCGCGTGGTCTAAACCATTGATAATTTTCCGCGCATTGATGTAATCAATTTTGGCATTATGAACGTAGTCAGATAATTTACGCCCTGTAAACCAACCTTCACGCATCCCAATTAGCATAATATCACTGGCAATTTGTGGGTCTAATGCTAAATCAGGATCAGCCACAAGGTCTATTTGTTCAGGATAGCATTCTGTTAATTTATTCAAAGCCTTTGTTGCACGTAAATAATTGTCTTTAAAAGTTAATTGTACATAACCACGCCCACGATAACGGAAACCATCGCCCGAGTGCATATTGCCATAACGTCCTTCATATTTACGGAAATATTCGCGCCGACCGCGTTCATAAATCGGCTGAAAAGTTTGCGCTGTTTCATGATATATCGTCGCTAACATGTAAGCTGCATGAGGAATTTCGGTTAACAGCGGGTCTTCTGCAAATGCTTCGAGTACATTATTTAAACCATCGACTTGATCTTGATTAAGTTTACTAAAATGTAAGCGATAGCTATCAAAAAAAGCTTTTCCATTAGTGAGTATCATTAGTATATCCTTTTATTAGTCGGTATTTTCCTATTTGGCAAAAAACGTTCCATTGATAACTTATTGTAAAATAAGGAAACTAAAAATACAGATTATAGATTCTTAGCCAACGCCTGTTAAAATACGGTCAACTTTTGCATGAGATTAAACAAAAGATGTTAATTCAAACCACTAGGGAAGATCATCAAATTGCTTGGTTTGCCGCTTTAGCAATTACGATTCATATTGCAGAAAGTGCCTTGCCTAGCCCATTACCGGGGATTAAACCGGGTTTAGCAAATGTGGTGACAATTGTGGTATTGATGCAGTTTGGCTGGCGGATGGCGGTATGGGTTAATTTATTGCGCGTGATTGCAGGCAGTCTGATTATTGGGACATTTCTAACCCCAACGTTTATTTTGAGTTTAAGCGGCGCATTGGCGAGTACTACATCACTTGTTCTGTTGGCGCAATTGCCGAAACCATGGCAGTGTAGTCCGATTGGCTATAGTGTTACCGCCGCGATGTTACATATTTTAAGTCAATTTTGGGTTGCGTATTGGTTATTTATCCAACACGATGGATTGTTTCATTTATTGCCGCCATTAATGACTGCTTCATTATTTTTTGGCATTGTCAGTGGGGTGATTTCAGCTAATATTTTGGCACAATTGCAGAAGACTTAATATATTGATTATTCGGAAAAAATATCAAAGATGTCTGAATAGAATATAAGCGTTTTAAACTATCACGCCTGCATATTCAACAAAAGTATTAAGCTGTTTTCCATCCCATTCAATAATACGCCAACCGGGATGATAATTAGCGGCAGCAAAATGTTGAGTGCGGGTTGCAATTTGCATCATGCTGGAAGGTGCGATATGGATTGTTTTTTGGTCTTTATAAATACTACGAGCCGTGTGATAGTGTCCACAAAAAATGTGTTCAATATAAGGAAGTTGAATCAGTTGCGCCCATACTTCATCACGATTTTGTAGCGGATATTTCGCATCCATATAGGTGCAATGACAAAAAATAGGCGGATGGTGCATAAATAGCAAACTGGGCACTTGAGGCTGTTGCTTGAGCCAATCAAGTTGGGATTGTGATAAAAAATAGCAGGCGGTGTCTAAGAATAATAGCGGCAATTTTTTGATTTCTTTCCTAAAAAATAACATCCCATCATGAACATCATTTTTATCTATTTCAAATACAGACTGCATATTTTTCATATCATCATGATTGCCAGCCATCACAATATAAGGCATATTTAAATATTTTAATTGTTTCTCAATCCATTGATAAGATTCTATTTCTCCATCATGCGCCGCCAAATCACCCGAAATAACCAATAAATCTATGTCTGTATAAGTGGATATTTGTTCTAAAGCACGCAGAAATTTTCCTTTTACATCAATATCATAATAAGGTTTATCAGGGGCATCAATGTGTATATCTGTTAGCTGCACAATTCGTAACATATTTTTGTATCCTACTATTTATCAATGGTTTGGATATTATACCGCCTAGACAATAGTTTTGCGATTCTGACAATTTTTGTGACTAATGTCCATTATTGTGCAAATAATTCGCCGATTTTACAAATACTCAAATTCGTGCAAAACTCTCTTACTGTTAGAATCCGCTATACATTGCCTCAATATCTGCTGCAAAATGCTCAGCTACTTTATTACGTTTCAACTTTAAAGTCGGTGTTAATAAGTTATTATCCAAGCTCCAAGGTTGCAAAGATAAGGTGACGCGCCGAATTTGTGCATAACCCGGAAAATCCTTAATTTGAACCGCAATCCGTTTTAATATCAATTTTTTAACTATCTTCTCATTCAATCCAGCCGCTGTATCCACGCTTAATTCTTGCGCCAGCAATTCCCATTGTTCCGTATTCAACACCGTGATAATACTGAGAAACGCCTTTCCCTCACCGATAATCATCACTTGCTCAAATAAAGTATCACGCAAAATGTGCATTTCCATATCCGCAGGTGGCACTTTTTCCCCGTTACCCATCACGATAATATCTTTTATCCGCCCAATAATATACAAATGTCCCGCCTCATCTATTCGGGCTTTATCGCCAGTGTGCAGCCAACCTTCTTCATCAATAACTTGCGCGGTTGCTTCAGGATTTTTCCAATAACCCTGCATGACGCAATGGCTACGTGCCAATAATTCATCTTGCTTACCCAAACGCACCTCAACTTCAGGCAAGGCTAAACCAATGCTCGACGGTATATTGCTATGTGGACGATTTACGGTGATAACGGGGCTGTGTTCGGTCAAACCATATCCTTGCAATAAAGGCAATCCCAAGCCAACAAAGGTTTTTGCTATATCAGCAGACAATGCTGCACCGCCGCAAATCGCTAAATGTAATCGACCGCCTAATTTTTCCAACACTTTTTGACTCACTAAACGATACAACAACGGATAGATTAAAAACTGTAATTTCCAGCCTGTTCGTCCTTGTTTATATTCAAAATATTGCCAACCAATTTCCACTGCTTGATGAAATAAGGTTCTTTTTAACCAAGATGCTTTTGCCATTTGATGATTAATTTTACTTAAAACTTGCTCATAAATCCGTGGCACAGAAATTAAAATAGTAGGTTTAATCTCTTGTAAATCAGCAGCTAATTGAGGGACAGAACGTGCATAAGCGACGGTTGCCCCTAAAATCATCGGTAAGTAATAACCTGCGGAACGTTCCAAGGTGTGAGATAAAGGCAAAAATGATAAAAATAAATCATCCGTATTAAAATTAGTACAACTGGGCACAACTTGCATATTGCGCAACATATTGCGATGACTAAGCATAACGCCTTTGGGCTTGCCTGTCGTACCTGATGTATAAACGATTGATGCCAAATCATCTAAACCATTTTCCTCAACTTGTAAGTCAAATTCAGCTTGAGGTAGCCAGTTTTGTAAATTGATTAATTTGTCATGTTTCTCATCTATATTTTCAATACAAACAATCGTTTCCAAACCTTCAATTTGCGAAATATGTGGTTTTAAGATTTTCCACTGTTTATGATCTTCAATTAAAAATAACTTTACATCAGCGTGCTGCAAAATATAGGCGACATTGTCAGGGCGGTCATCAAAATAGAGTGGTACAGTCACGAAACCCAAACTCAGTGCAGCTTGGTCAAACGCCACCCAATTAGGGCTATTGCGTGACATGATAGCGACTTTATCATTTTTATTTAAATTCTGTTGTTGAAATGCGACTTGCCATTGTGCAACTTTCTGTGCCATTTGTTGCCATGTCAACGCTTTCCACGTTTTAACCTCTTTGGCAAAATAACGATATGCAATGCTTTGTGGCGACCGTTTCACTCGCTCACGAAATAAAGCGGGTAAACTCGTAATTTGGTCAGAAACAATAAAGTTGTCGTGATTCATCCCCTATCCATCCTAAGTTATAGTTGATTGATAAGCAAACCGTTACTAAAAATCTACTTATTATTATCTTTAAAATAAGCCAGTAATTGGTTGTAACAATGACGGCGTGAGCCACAGGCTTTATCAAGACAAGATATGTTGCTTGCTGTTGGTCTGAGTTCAATTTTACTCACATTGAGCAGGCAGTAAAGAAAAAATATAGAATAACTGGGTAAGTAAACAAAAAAGGAGAAAATCATGATTCAAAATAGCGAAATAAAGAGATTAGACCAT
>JAYQWJ020000442.1:0-2638 GCA_035829175.2 Candidatus Albibeggiatoa psychrophila | reverse complement strand
ATACGCCTTTGCTTGTGCCACCACGCATGTAAGTGGCTGGGATTTTAATTTGAGGTACGTGAGGCATGTTTGTTTCCTTACATTTAAATTGCTAAGCTAAGATTTATCCTTTTTCAACAATTCTATCATTTCTTTTAAATAAGTGATTTCTTTATCTCGTTCTTGCAAAAGTAAACGTGTTTTTTCTAATTCATGAATACACTTTGTTTCTGTTAAAAATACATTTCCATATTGAGATGATGAAAAATTTTCGATATTTTCAATAATATTAAATATATTCTTTTCATTTAAATCTAGTAATTGTTGCACATCTACGCCCAATACTTCAGCAATTTTACTTAATTTTTCTATTTTAATATCTGTCTCACCACGTTCGATTTTGGCATATCCATTTATAGAATAACCTAATTTTTCAGCCATATCTTCTTGCGACCAATTTTTACATAAACGCATCACTTTTAATTTTTCGTGAGTTTGCATGAAATACTCCTAAAAGTGGTGGATAAGAATACTGTTTATTGCTGTATTTTAATTTATATCTAAAATACAATAAAGTTAATTTTAACAGAAAGATTGCTTAACATGGAAAATCAACCATTTACAGTATTATTTTTTGGTAAAACAGGAGCAGGTAAAAGTAGTACATTAAACTCAATGTTTAATTTCAATTTGGATGTTGGTGCTGCTGTTGCCGTGACAAAAGTGCCAAAGCCGATTTGTTTAACCTCTCTTGATTACGACTTGTTACATCATAAACAAATTCAAGTAGTAGATATACCAGGCATCGGTGAAAGTATTGAAGCTGACGAATATTATCTACCCTTTTATAAAGAATGGATACCTAAAACAGATTCTTTAGTTTGGGTAACGCAAGCAGATACTCGTGCTTATAAAAGAGATCAAATTTTTTTACTAAAGCTTCTACCTCTGTTTCATCCTTCTCTTAATTTTACCATTGCGTTGAATAAGATTGATTATTTTGGTGTCAACGAAGATGAAAAAGGCTTTGATACCTCTTCAAAACAACCATCTCAAGACCAACTCAACAGATTACCTGAAAAAATAGCTGATGTTTACCAAGTGTTTGACTCTATTATTGAAGGTAAAGTAGATTTCAAACCAGAGCAAGTTATTCCTTATACCTCGTTTTATGGTTGGGGCTTAGATGCTCTTAAACAAAAAATTTTAACTCGGAGATAACCCTATTATGTTCAGTTTTAAGGAAAAAACGCCAATCCGCTTAGTCATTGGTTTAAACCAAGTTGATAAAATGATTCCAGGTGGTTGGAATGAAAAATTGAATTGTCCCACGAAAGAGGCAGAAGAACAACTTGAAAAACGAGCTAAAGATATCATTAGCAAGCTTTCTAAAATTGCTCAACTTTCTGATACACATATTGAGTATTACTCTGCACTTAAACGCTATCGTCTTATCCCTCTATTAAGCAAAGTCATCGCAAACGCTTATGCAGGCTTTAAACTTGACCACATTAAGCCACGTGACCCTTTTGAATTGGCTGACCCAGAAGTTAAAGCTTTTGCTGATGAACAACGGGCTAAACGGAATAAGGGAAATCAACAAGATAGTAACCTGTTCCTAGAAGAATTAAGCAAATACCTCTCTCCACAAGATACTAAATTGTTGCAGGAAAAACTTGCTCAAGAAAAACAACGTCCACCTAAAGTTGCAATTCTTGGCAAAGCAGGTGTTGGTAAAACTACCACTATCAATAGCGTATTTAATGCAGAGTGGAAAACTAGTCATACCACTGTCGGTACAACAGAAGCGCAAATGAAAGAATTTGAGTTGAAAGATGGTGGTGGCACTTTGTCTGTTGTAGATTTACCTGGTTATGGGCGTAGTTTAAAAGAAGATGCGAAATACGACGAAATCTATCAATCAGTAATACCCTCTTGTGATGTTGTTTTATTAATTATGCAGGCGGATGCTAGAGATTTAACTGATGATCAAGAAATGATTCTTAAGCTAACTCAGTGGCTAAAGAAATCTCCTACTCCACAACGTTAATTTTAAAGTTTAGGGGAAATAACAATGGCTATGTCTGAATGGGAAAGACAACGAACGTTAGAGATGATTGATAAACTAAGCGATAACGAACGGGAACGAGTACTTTCATCCGTGCAATCTTTCACAAACTGGCTGCGAGATAAATTGTATTTCATTTATAACAAAGTCAGAGATAAAGTAAGAAGTTTGTGGGACAAGCTTTGTAGCTTTTTTTACTAAGAGGATTCCTAATGGCTTTGAGTGACTGGGAAAAAGAACAGATTATTGAACAATTAGAAATCATGTCTGATGCGACAAGAATTCTTGTTCTAGCTTCAATTGAAGCTTTTGCTGACTGGTTGGCTGATGCTCTATATTACATATACATCAAGATAAAAGGAGCATTAAAAAAACTTTGGAAATGGCTTAAAAAAAATCTATTGTGAATTTTTTACTACAGGACTGATAGTGCCTCAAGCATCACCAGTCCTATGATTTTAATTCCTATATAGGAACAATTACTGATTAACCGCCAAGAAATCTTGTGCAAAGCGTTGTAACACGCCACCTGCTTGATACACTAACACTTCTTCTGCGGTATCTAAACGACACATAACAGGCACTTCAACC
>JAYQWJ020000441.1:0-1606 GCA_035829175.2 Candidatus Albibeggiatoa psychrophila | reverse complement strand
ATTATTCAATTGGTTACAACAATATTTTTAATAACTATATGATTTATAAAGGTACATCAACTCTATTCTATTAAACAATTTTCCTCTTTGTTAAGCCTAATAATGACTGTAACAAACATGCTTAAATCTACGCTTTTAAAATACCTCAGAGCCTCTAAAAATGGTGCGTATTGAGTTCTTTTTACGCTGGAACACACTACTGATTTGTGCCACGCCATCGCCAATTTCCGCTTTACCCAAAAAACCAAAATACTCACTTTTCACGGTTAATAGTTTTGCTTCAATTTCTAAACCTGCAAATGTCTCATGTTGTAAAAAAATCTGTAATGAATCAAAAGCATCCTGTTCTCGCAATTCAATCAATGCCTGAATATCATTGGCTTTTAAATCTTCGTGCAAGCTGAGCAAAAGTTCTAACGGGGCGGAATTTATGTTAATTTGGGTTTTCGTCGGTAAAGTACAAATATAAGATTCTAATTTAGCAAAAATCTTTTCATCCATTTCCAATAATAAACGTAATTCGCTACGATGAATCAATGGCTGGTTGGCGGTGCGATATGCTTTTGGTGTCACGGCTAAATAGGCATTGTCTTCCGCACCATTAGGCAACGAAATATCTTCATTTTTATCTATCCAATCAATAATTTGTTGTGATAGCGTTGGCGATATATCGAGCAATTTCAGTAATCGTTCAAAATATTGGCGATGAATTTCGCTGACTTTACCATTGGTCTGAACTAAATTATTTAAATTAAAACAACGATGTAAATCATATAGTTGACCTTGCACCATGCCACCTAAAACAGGTAATGGCGGTAACTGCATCGCCCACATCTCATCTAAGCTGTCTTTATTGGTTTTACGCGCATCTTGCAGTAAAATCTGTTGCGCCCAATCTTCAGCCCCCAGTAAATATAAATAAGCTTGTTCATGATTGAGTAAATTGCTGGTGCGCCGAATATCTAGCTGCTGACGTGAAGTCATCGCAACGGCGGTAATCGTAGCCAATGCCACAATTAATAATGCCGTAATCAGCGCGACACCAGATTGTTTTAGAGTTGTTATGCGCATTGATGTCCGTTAAAAAATTAAATTGTAAGATAAATCTAAATTATTCTAAAATTGTCGCACATTATTAGCACATCGTATTTTACACTAACCATCCTAAGTAAAATCACTGATACAAGCAACGTGCGAATTCGGCTTAACTCAGTTAGAATACTATTTGTCTATAACTAATAAAATCTTTTGACAAGGAGAGCGGTTGATGAAAAAAATTGAAGCGGTGATTAAACCATTCCGTTTAGACGATGTACGAGAAGCGTTATCTGATATAGGTGTTACGGGTTTGACGGTGACGGAAGTCAAAGGGTTTGGACGACAAAAAGGGCATACTGAACTGTATCGTGGCGCAGAATATGTTGTTGATTTTTTACCTAAAATAAAATTAGAAATCATTATTGAAAGTGACAAGGTTGATGCCTGTGTTGATGCGATTATTGGTGCGGCACGGACGGGTAAAATTGGTGATGGGAAAATATTTGTCATGCCTGTTGAGAAAGTGATTCGGATTCGCACAGGTGAAACTGACGAAGAAGCAATTTAA
>JAYQWJ020000440.1:0-6227 GCA_035829175.2 Candidatus Albibeggiatoa psychrophila | reverse complement strand
AACGCGAAGCGGAGCTTCTGGACATTACTCCCAAATAGAATTTGGGAGTCAGACAGATTATAAAATACTGTTATTACTCCCTATTTTGTGGACTGCAGATATTTTACATCATCATATCAGCTATAAAAATTGATGATTTTCCATCCATTGTTGATCTAGAAACTTAGTTAAATAATTACGCACACTATCGGGCAAAATCACCACACAATTAGCATTTTCAGGTAAGGCTTTTGCTTGCTCTAATGCAGCATATAAGGCTGAACCTGATGAGCCACCACATAATAAACCTTCTTCCTCAATTAAACGCCGAGCTAATTGGAATGAAGACTTATCTTCCGTTTTGACCCACACATCAACCATAGAACGGTTAAGGACATCAGGTATAAAATCATAACCAATTCCTTCTACTTTATATGTGCCGACTTCGTCTTCTTCATTTGCTAAAATTGAACCGACAGGATCAGCACCAACAATAATGCAATGAGGATTATGTTCCTTCAAACGTTTTGCAATACCTGTAATTGTGCCTCCTGTGCCTGCACCAATTACCACCATATCAACTTGCCCATCTAAGTCATCAATAATTTCTTGTCCTGTACCATAATAGTGCGCATCAGGATTATTAGTGTTTGAATATTGATCGAGAATATGCGCGTTGGGTAATTCCTGCTCCAAACGTTTAGCAACACCGATATGGCTTTCAGGTGAATTCCAAGCCGCTTCCGTTGGTGTGCGCACAATTTCAGCTCCTAGCCGTTCTAAAATGACTTGTTTTTCACGACTCATTTTTTCAGGCATAGTAATCACGACTTTATAGCCTTTTACTGCACCAGCCATCGCTAAACCAATCCCCGTATTGCCTGACGTAGGTTCAATCAACGTATCACCCGGTTTAATACGCCCTGACTTTTCTGCCTCATCCACCATACGTGCTGCGATCCGATCTTTAACTGAACCACCGGGGTTAAGAAATTCGCACTTAGCATATAAATTACAAGTTACATCTTGACTGACACTATGTAATTTGACTAACGGGGTATTGCCAATATATTCAAGAATATTTTGATAAACCATTATGTTACCTCAAGTTAAATAGGCCTAAACGTCCACTGCACCATAGCGTGATACACCGTCCCAACTTTGTAACTCAATGACATTACCTTCAGGATCAGTCATATAAGTAAAAATAATTGAACCATGCCCATCTAATTTATGGGTCACAGGTACACCTAAATCTTTACCGCCATTGGCTAATATTTGCTTGCGTACTGCTTCAACGTCATCTACTTCAAATGCAATATGACCAAACCCCGGGCGATTTGCCGCAGAGGGTTCAGGACGTTCTAATTGTTCAACATATTGGAAAATTTCTAATGTTGGGGCTGTCTCACCATATCCGGGAAAACGTAAGTGAATACCTGTTAACTTAGCATCAGTTACGCCTGTACCATCTGCCAACCACTTACCGCCAATATCTAAACTAGGCTCTAAACGTTTGCAATTTAAAGCATTTTCATAAAAATCGGCTATCCGTTGCCAGTCTTTTGCAACAATATTGGTATGAACATAGCGGATATTCATGTTTTTTTCTCCAGCTCAAGAAAGGCGAAAGTGGCTTGATGTTGAGTGATAAGATGGGTTTGATATTGGTATAAATTTTGGTCAGAAATCTCAGCTCTACGACAACGTAAAGCATCTTCAATCATATCGCGCCTTAATGTGATGGGAGCAACTTGGACAAAATATTCAACTGCCTCGTCGTTTGAACCTAATTTACCTAAATGCCAAGTGAAAATCAGTCGTGCGGGATAGAGTAAACAACGTACAAATTCTTTAAATTGTTTTTCATCATTGGGCAGATTTTGGGCAAAATATTGGGTTTTCTCAGTCCAGTAAGGCAATGAATTATCATACATATCCATACGTACACTGTCTAATGCTGGGCGTGATGGTAGGTTTTGCAACGGCTCACCCCATAAACATTCCCGATTATCCAGAAAGTCGAGTTGATCCACAGGACGTAAACGACCCCATGAAAAATCAGGGACTGTCCAAAATAACGAAACCCGCATTGCTAATTCAGTTGGTTCTAGTCTTAAAATCTGTTGTTTAATATCAGCAATCATTTCATCTGCAATAGGTTCATATAAAACCACTGCAATATCAATATCACTGAACCGTTCGCTAAAACCACCGTGTGATAAGCTGCCTAATTGGAAAACATTGCGTAATTTGTCGCCAAATAATTCACAAAGCGTCGTTGTCAATTCAGCAACAAAATTAGAATAAATATTTATTTTCATAGAATTTCAAAAAGTTTTCGGATGTTTGTAAACGATGATTAATGCCCACTTGAATCGCGTCAACACTAATAAGATTGTCCTTTAATGTAGGTTGAATCATTTTTTCAGCTACTTCAACCCAATGATGTGCATCAGCTTCTGCATGTAATTCTAAATATTCAAAATCAGTTTCAATATTCAAACGACGCAGACCATCCCATAATTGCTGGCAACGCTTTTGGGACATAAATTCAGTTGCTAAAAAACCTCCAAGGAAAAAACCAAAGTTTTGTTCTTTTGCACAGGTATCACCAAAAATATAGTTTAAACAAGCTGTTTGTTCAGCATCTATCTCGATATTTAAGTCGCCTGCTTGCTTTTTCAGATCATCATACATGCGAATAAACATACCTGAGTGATCGCCGTCTTTTTCTTCTGCAATATGCTCAATTAATGCGGAATGAATAGATTTAGGTACTTTGTTTTCCCAATGACCTAAATAAACGTAAAATGCGGGCTGTTCTGCATCCCAAGTTAAAAATTCAACAATTTGACGTAAATCAGCTTTTTTTGCCATAAAATCATATAAGCGGCTGTTGTGAGCATACGACTCTCGCACAGGCTGAATAAGTTCACTCATGAAAATTGTCCTCAGTGATGGTTATTGAATCGGTGGTTTAAATGGATTTCAGTGATATTTCTGAATCTAATGAAGTACGAAACAACTGCCCTCGACCTTCTAACTTAGAATCATCACCAGCTAAACGTAAACAATGCCATGCTAAAGCTTGGTTGCTGCTAATAACAGGCTTACCTATTTTTTGTTCAATAGATTCCAATACATCAAATACACGTAATGCCGTACAAGAAATAAACAAAGCATCAATATCTTTATCTTTGGTTAAGTCAATTGCAGCTTGGTAAATTGATTGTGGAGAAATTCGGGCGATTTCAGGATCACCAGACTTTTTAAAACTGGCTTTATCTACAATGGTTATTTTCTGTTGTTCAAAATGATTGGAAACCACATCGCCAACACTATCAATATAAGGTGTCAGTAATGCGATACGTTGACAATGTAACGTTTGTAATGCAGTTAGTCCTGCAAGCATAGGATCAGAATAGGCAATAGGGTCTTTTCGAGTTTCTTGAATCGTTTGTTTAATGTTGTCAGAGCCAATTAAAATGGCCGCCGCAGTACAACCATAGCCAATCACATCGATGTTATCGTCAGGAACGAGTAATTTAGCAGCAGCTTGAATATTAGGTTTCATGCTCGCCAATGATTCTACAGTAGCAATTTCTGACATGGGCACGCGGCTAGAGTAAAATCCTACACCTTGGCGTGGTAAAAAAGCCGAGATTTCAGGTTCTGAAACGGTATCGCTGGATAAAACGATTAGGCCAATCGCTGCACAACTAGCAGGCCCTTGATCTGCATCACAATTAGCAGTATTCCACATCATTTTTCAACCTCGTTAGTGTGTTCTATCCATTGGTGTAAGCTGGGAGGAGGTGCATTATTTTCATTATTTTCATCTGATTCAGAACTTGCTGAATTGCTTATTTCCTGCCGCATAAACTGTTTAAATAATGGGGTTGAGGCATTGAGCATACTGCCTGTAATCGTCAGTAAATAAATCACCATCGCAGGGAATGTACCTAAATTGAAAAAGATGACACCTGCCATAGTACCAATACCTGTCACTGTGGTTAGTGTTACCGCACGCTCAAGATTTCGATCATTATTTTGAGCAATTTTAAAGAGTTCTGGTAAATCGCCTAAATTCCCACTCATCAGTAAGATTGAGGCCGCACTTTCAGCAATACTGGTTGCGCCTTTTAGAGACACTGATACATCTGCTACACGTAGTGCCACCGCGTCATTAATACCATCACCCACAAAGCATACTTTACGTCCTTTGCTTTGAAAATCTTCAATGACTTGGGCTTTTTCCTTTGGCATTACTTCCGCATAGTAATCATCTAAATGTAGGCGGCTAGCTAATTCTCGGGTTGGTGTTTCACGATCGCCTGATAGAACGACCACTTCAATGCCCATTGATTGTAAACTTTGTACAACAAACAAGGCTTCATCACGAATAGAAGGAGACAATTCAATAAATCCAGCCAATTCACCATCCACCGCAATATAAACCACAATATCTTCTGGTATGACATCTTGGTTATAAGTCGCAACCTCAATATTTTCAGATTTTAATAAACGTTCACTGCCGATTAATACTTTTCTACCTTCGATTTCAACATGTAAACCCATACCTAATTCGACTTCAACGCCTTCGATATGAGCAAGGCTAATTCCTGATTGTTCGGCCGCTTGGGATATGGCGTAAGCCAGTGGGTGGCTTTGATGATTTTCGGCTGTGGCAGCAATTCGTAATACTTCTAAGGCATCAAATTGTCTAATCCCTGTAATGCGGTGTACAGTTGGAACGGTGTTGGTTAAAGTTCCTGTCTTATCAAATACGACTAAATCAACATTGGATAAAGCTTCTAATGCTCGACCATCCCGAATTAATAAGCCGCTGTTTGCAGCCAACTGAATGTGATTTAATACCGCTGTAGGGCCTGCATAACGTAATGGATAACCAATACCAGAGTAAACAATTGAAAGTGAGCTACCTACTCCACGAGTTGCTAACATCAATGCTGAAGTACCCAAAGTTAAAGGTACCCAATCATCAACCAATTTTTGGGCGCGGGTTTGGCTTTCTTGGCGCGTATTATCCATATTGGTTAAAAGTTTGGTTAGTTCTGCAGCCATACTTTTAGAACCCGATTGTTGCAATTCAATAAATAGCTTACCATCTAATAATAACGTTGCCGCTAGCACCTCATCGCCTATTGCTTTATCAACTGGCTGTGATTCACCTGTTAACGCTTGCTGGTCAACACGACCTAAACCTTTTACAACTTTACCATCTACGGGTATGGGCATACCTGCATCAACCACAACGATGTCACCTACATCTAATTTTGAGCAAGAAACTTCAATTAATATTCCATTGTGTTCTGTCCAAGCAGTGCGAATTTGCTGGCTAAAAAGCTGAGCCAAATCTTCTTGGGAACGCCTTTCAGTACGACGTGATAACCAATTTGCAGTTGAAATAAAAGTGCTGGTTATAGCCGCCATTAACCAATATTGCAATACCATTGGCAAAGTAAACGCAACGGTATCTAATAATGTAACACCAATTTTACCTTGTTTGATTTGCTCTAATACTCTTTGCAGGTTATGTATCAGAGAGACCAGTAGTAGACCTATCCCCAGCCATATTAAAAACGGTGCAAAAGTACTACTTGCAATCAGCGCAAAGGAAGAACCAGATAAGATTAAATTATGTTTAATTTCTCGATCTATCGATTTATTTTGTAGAGATATACTGCTTGCTTGAAGAGGATTTTTTTCATTTGAAGGGTCGTGTAGCGTACCTTGTTCGCATTGAGGAGGTTTGCGATTTGTGATTTTCCATCCTGTAAATGCAACTGCACCAGCGACCAATAAACCAATAAGAGGCATAATTTCTACTCTAAAAAATAGATGTGAAAGGATTTACACAATATTTTAGCATAATGAATAAGGATAAAGTAAATTAATGTATTACATTGTTATACTCAATTGTTTTGCCTTGTTCTCACATGGCGCGGCGGTATAAAGAACTGATAATAATAGAGCATCATCCGATATTTGTAACAAGAAAAGCTCTGAACCGTTACTAAAAATCTGCACTAATCTGTCTGACTCCCAAATTCTATTTGGGAGTACTGCCCAGAAGCTCTGCTTCATGAATAATTACAACAACACCCGCTCAACCCCCAGCATTATTCACATTATCTAAAAAGTTTTGTTATCTAACTCCTAAATTCTACTGGATAGAAGCTCTGTTTTTCGTAATAACGTGTAGTAGATAGGTGACAATATGA
>JAYQWJ020000439.1:0-2790 GCA_035829175.2 Candidatus Albibeggiatoa psychrophila | reverse complement strand
GTATATCTGCTATTCACGTTTTGATGGAGCAACACAATTTAACTGCGACTGATTTGCAAGATGAAATAGGTTCAAAATCTCTTGTATCTATGATCTTGAATGGCAAAAGAAGTTTAACAAGAGAACATATTACTAAGCTTTCTCGACGATTTAATATAAGCCCTGCTATTTTCTTTGATTTGAGGGTGGTTAGCTGAAAGGTTTGTTTTATAACACTCGCCGAATCTCTCTCAATAATATGTAACTAACAATTTTTTCTTGTTTTTCTTATCTAAAAAACTCTATACTTCTTAGTTAATACTAACCTGAAATTAGGATAATGTATGGATGCCATTCGAGAAGTTTATGAGAACTCACCTGCTGAAGTTCAATTAAGTCTGCCTAAACATTTACAAAATCGTCGTATTGAAATTATTGTGTTGCCCATTGATGATTTGCCAGTTAATCAAGCTCAATCGTCAAAAAATAAGCGTTATAAGACGTTGCCAATTCAACAGCGAGTCATTGTTTCTCGTGAGGAATTATATGAGCGATAAAATATTTATAGATACTAATATTTGGGTATATGCTCACTTGGAAAAAGGGAATGATCCTAAGTGGCAACGAGCTAATGCTTTGATAGAAGATGAGCAACAGCGATATGTGATTAGTACGCAAGTTTTGAATGAATATTACTCTGCAATGTTGAAAAACAAAGCTCCTGATGATTGGATTCAAGATAATTTAGAAGCAATGATGCAGTTTTGTGATGTTCAGTTGGTTACTTTGCAAGTTGTTCGTTATGCCTATCATATTCGTAACCGTTATAGCTTTTCATATTGGGATAGCCTAGTGATAAGTAGTGCTTTGAATGCAGGATGCAGTACTCTTTATTCTGAGGATATGCAACATGAGCAAATAATTGAGCGACGTTTACAAGTGGTTAATCCTTTTGTGATATAACTTGCTAACCTTTTTAGCAGTAAGCATTTTTATCAAGGATCAGAAAAATTGTGAATAAAAAATGGCCTATAATTTCTTATGGTATATTAATAATAATCCTTGCCTCAATATTGGTGGGCATATCAGTTAACTCTATATTTCAATATTTTCAGAAAGGAATACTTAATTCATCTGGATATACTTCATTGCTTTTAGGTATTGTTGTCTTTATGTTGATAAACTTCTTTCAAATTATATTTAATAGATATGAGGAAGAGAAAAAGGCAAATATTGAAAAAATAAAAGAATTACAAGATACTATTGAGAAAATCAAAAATTCTGAGTTGATAAATAGTACAGAGCCTCAATCTGTATTTCATGACCGAATAGACAAACATATTAGTGAATTATATATTCAAAATTATAAATGTTTGCAAAATCTAAAAATAACGACCCTTTCTCAAATTAATCTATTTGCTGGTGAAAATAATCGTGGTAAAACAACCTTATTAGAAGCAATCTATCTATTGACTCGCCAAAATGATTTTGATGGATTGTTGGAGTTAGTGCGAAGACGTGGAAAAGTATCACAAGAACAACTTCTCCCAGAATGGCTACTAGAACAATTACCTGATGAAATTAAAGTAAAAGGTATATTTGATAATCAAGCAGCATCTATATTGATCCATCATTACCCCGAAGATGATAATACTTTAGATAAGTCAAAATATTTAGAGTCTATTGAAATTAATACGGAATTTGGGGAGTATCAACAAAAATCTTTAACCCGTCTTTTCAATACCAAACAACGAGAAACATTAGCAAAATCGATTAAATTACTATGTCCTGTTACTTATAGTAGTCCGTTTTTTCTAAACGAACCTCACCGCTATATTTACTATTATCACAAAAGTGTTCAATCTAAGGCATTGCCTAAAATATTTGAATTTTTACGTAAAACTGTTTTGCCAACGTTGAATGATATACGCCTAACAGATGAACGTCAGCGTTTTGTGGTAGATGATGATAATTTTGTTGAAGGTGTAGATTTATCCGCTTATGGTGAAGGATTGCAGCGTATCTTTTTCACATCTCTGTTGTTTGCATCTAGCCAAAATGGCATCGTATTAATTGATGAGTTTGAAAATGCAATACATGTTGAACTGATTGAAAAATTTGCGCCCTTTATTCACGATCTTGCCAAACTATTTAATGTGCAAGTCTTTTTAACCAGCCACAGTAAAGAATGTATCGACGCATTTGTAAAACATATGCCTACAACAGCTGATTTTTCTTATCATGCACTGGTTGAGGAAGATAACAATATTGCTGTTCGCCAATTTGATGGAGAACGTTATCAAAGATTGATTAAAGCGGGTAATGTGGATTTGCGGAGAGCACGATGAGCAAATATTTTCAGGCATTGCTGGTATTTTGTGAAGGTAGTCATGATATCGCATTATTAAATTTGGTGTTTAAAAAGATTTTTAAGTTTGAAAAAGTAGCATGGAAATTTAGCGAATATCCTGCACCATTTGACAATCTTTTTGCTGAAAATGTTAGAAGTCATGCTCAAGAAGACCTAAGTCTTGATATGGCGCATAAATTCTTCTTGCCAGATAATGTATTAGACAAAGATGACAATATTATTTTGCTGTTTAATGCTGGTGGTAAAACACAAGCCACAAAAGTGAAAGAATTCCTATCAAATTATTTAGTTTTGCAAGAAAGTGCAGCAACTTTTCCGACAAATAATACTGCAATAAAGCAAGCTCGTTATTTGTTTCTTTACGATGCAGATGATGATGGTATAGAAAAAATGTAACTACCTAGTCCAAGTATGCCAAAAGAAGGATATTTAAGGTAAAC
>JAYQWJ020000438.1:0-3690 GCA_035829175.2 Candidatus Albibeggiatoa psychrophila | reverse complement strand
CCCCTGAAAATTATCAGTCTTAACATAGCAAAAGGAATTGACTATACTGCTGATTGAGAACGCCCCCTAGAAAGACTGGCAATCCTTTTAATATTTGCTTCAACTAATCTTCTAGTTTAAAAAATGTCACCCGCTGTTGTAACACTTTAGCCTGCTGCATCATGGCTTCACTGGTCACTTCTGATTCTTCAACCAATGCGGCATTTTGCTGAGTCATTTCATCCATTTGAGTGACAGCACGATTCACTTGATGAATACCTGTTGATTGTTCTTTACTCGCGGCGGCAATCTCAGCCACAATATCAGACACTTTTTTGACTGAAATTACAATCTCTTCTAAGGTTTCACCTGATTTATTCACTAATTTTTGACCTTCAAGAATCTTATCATTGCTGTCTTGAATTAATGATTTGATTTCTTTAGCGGCGGCGGCACTACGTTGGGCAAGATTTCTCACCTCACTGGCGACAACCGCAAATCCGCGTCCATGATCACCCGCTCTGGCTGCTTCAACTGCTGCATTCAATGCTAATAAATTAGTTTGGAAAGCAATTTCATCAATCACACTGGTAATATCATTAATTTTCTTGCTACTAAAGGTGATTTCAGTCATCGCCAACACCGCCGCATTGACCACTTCACCACCAGATTCAGCTCGAGTTCGTGCATCAGATGCGAGACTATTTGCATGTTCTGCATTGTCTGCATTTTGTTGCACCGTGCTGGTCATTTGTTCCATTGTTGCGGAAGTTTCTTCTAATGATGCCGCCTGTTCTTCTGTACGTTGGCTAAAACTGCTATTGCCTTCCGCCAATTGTTCTGCCACATAAGCCACGTCATCAGAAGTTTTTCTAATTTCTTGGGTAATATTGGTTAAAACTTCAATCGTTGTATTGACATCTTGTTTTAGCTGTTCAAATGTGCCGATATATTCATGCTCAATTTTTTTATTTATCTGCCCATTCGCCAATGAAGCAAATACTTGGATCATTTCTGCAAAAATCTGCTGATTAGAATCAAGGAACTGATTGATATTCATTGCAAAAGTTTTGAATACGCCTTGCTTATCATCTACATTAATCCGTCCTGCAAAATCACCCTCAGAAGCCGCTTGTAATACGCTACTTATTTCATTTTCTAAAATATTGCGCAATTGGGTTTGCATATCAGAAAATGCGCTTAATAATAATCCTGTTTCATCTTGAGAGTTGATTTTAATATCATTATCTAATGAACCTTGTGCAATGCCATTCGCAACATTAACTGCAATATTTAATTGGTAGATGATATTGTGCAAAATGGAATAACTGAGTAAGAGTGAAAATAAAATCACTAGAATAGTGGTGGATAAAACTACATTGAATTCAAAAGCCGCTTTATCATAAGCAACCGTTGCTTTTGCAAGTAAATCCTGTACTAATTTGTCTTCTACCAGCTTTAATTCGCGAATTTTTTGAGTTTGTATTTCTTCCCAATATTCAACCACCAGTCGAACTTTACCTTTTTGGTCTATAATAGTATCTTTAGCCACTCCATCTAAAGCTGCCGTATAAGCAAGTTTTCTCAATTTATCAATTTCTTGGGATAATTCCTCAGTAATATGTTGATAATAAAAGGTGCGTTGTTCTGATGTCATGTAGCGTTCAACACTACTTTTGATATAAACATTTTCTTGTGTTACTAAATTGATAAATAATTGAAACTGACCTCCGTCGAAATAGCGTTGTTTAAATACTTCTGATAATAGGGCGCGTTCAACCCCTGATTTTTCCTTCGCAATAAGAATGTTAAGAAAAGCCAGTTCTTGTTTAAAAAATTCCTCGTGAACGTAAGCATTGGCAAGATAGTTTATTTTGGTAATTAAATGCTCACTAATTTTGCTATATTGCTGAATAATTTTATATTCATGCACATGTTTAGTATCGGTGGATTCTCGTAAAGGATATATCTGGTTTAAAATTCGAGAAATCGCCTGCAAATCAACTTTTAATTGCTCACTAATTTCATTGCTGAGATGTAAGTTAACAATGGCTTGTCTAAACTTTTCAATTTCTTGGTCTAATCCTTGACGAGCATTAGCTAATTCTGAAAGTGGATTTCCTTTTAAAAATGCAGCACTGGCATCACGCTCAACTTGCATGTATTGAATCACTTCATCTAATTTTGCAGAAAGTTGAACAATTTCTTGTAAATCACGCATTTCTTGTTTGGTATCGGCTTTTTGCAACACAACCATGCCAGATATGATAAGTAGACTAATTAAAGGGAAAAATAACATCAGTCCAAGCTTATGCTTTATTCTAAAGTGTTTTATTAGGCTCATTCACTTCCCTCCCTCAACAATAAAAATTTTGTGCAGATATGTACTTCAGACATTTTTCATTGTACAAATTCTAGGTAAAATAAAAACTTAAAATAGATGTCATGATTAATATTTCAGAATGGTTTTGAAGCGATTTTGTGACTACTATTATAAATCAAGTCAGAGCTATCGTATTTACAGCACAAACCTTGAGTTGTAATTAAATAAATAATTCTTGTGATTTATAAACTCCATACCGTAAAAATCATACAAAACATTGATATTTCTTATTATTTTAAAATAATTTGAATCATTGTTAACGAAAAGTGTAGGATAATTAACATCTATTTTGTCTTGGTGTGTTATACAATATTTCCAGTACACAGGATACCGCATAACATTACAAGTTGTGTAATTATTAAAATATCACTAGATTTAAAAAAATGTATCCCCAAATTGTAAATGTCAGTATAACTGATTAGATAACAACATAATTAGCAACAAAAAATTATTTTTTAAAGCAACATAATCTTAAGGAGTTTAACAATGGGTTTATTTGACATGTTTTCAGGTGATTCAAGCGCAGAAATGACACCTCACTTTGCATTTGCAACATCTTTAATTTATATGATGAGTGCAGATGGAAAAATTGAGAATGAAGAGGTGGGTCAATTACTTTCAGTGCTTGGTGGAGACAATCAAGGGGGTACAATCGGTGTTGGTGCGAATAATCGTAAATTGCTAGATCGGGCTGTAAAGTATGTACAAAGCCATACTCCAGAACAATTCTTTGGTGAAGCTGTGCCTGTATTGGGTGATGCTCAAAAAATCTGTATTTTGACTAATATTTTAGATTCTTCATTATCTGATGGTTCAGCCGCTTCTGAAGAACAAGAATTATTTGCGAAGTTCTTACAGGCTTTTTCTATTCCTGAAGAGCGTTTTCAACCTTTCTTTGAAGTTATAGCACTTAAAAATGACCGTTCAGTTTTCACCAACCCAGATCATCCGCGTAATAGCGGTGAAGTGACATTGCAGACTAAATAATAGTTTAAGCCAATTTCAAAGGTATAGATTAGAAATTGAATAGTCTATAACTTCTGAAGTTGGCTTTGCTTCTCTGTAATTTTTTGATTGCCCAGTCAAAGCTGACTCATTTTCTGCTCATGGTTTACCTGCCTTTGATAAAGTTTTAAGTTGCTTATATTCTAAGCCTAGGACAATCGAATTAAAGTATGGCATAATTTTTAATTTATCATGGAGTCAACAAGTTAAGAATATAGCGTTTTATAGTCACGCAAAAAAACACTTTTCCTACTTCTTTAGTCGATTGATTTTTAAGGAATTAAATTTTAATACAATTGCCCTGAGCCAAAGACTTGCTTTAG
>JAYQWJ020000437.1:0-7628 GCA_035829175.2 Candidatus Albibeggiatoa psychrophila | reverse complement strand
TGGTGGCACAGCTTGTTTCTTTGGCTTCGTCTTGACTGCTACGGGTTCTGAAACATCACTATCTGATAGCGTAGGTAAAATTTTTAATTTTTTGATAGTTTCACCTCCAACACCTTTTACAGAGGATAACGCTTTTTCTGATTCAAAAGGTTTGTTTTCCAAAATTGCTTTAGTGACGGACTTGTTAATCCGCAATTGCTTATGCTTAAGTTTTTCTGCTAGCGTATCAGAAGGCAACTCATTGATTAATTGCAAATAAGCAGGAATAAGTTCAGGTATTTCAGAAACAACATTTTCTTTTGCGTGAATTGGCTCAGGAACGACTTTTTCAATGTCTTCTTGTTGATTTTCAGATAATGGCGTTGGCGTTTCGATTTCTTGTGATGGTGTTTCAGCTTCAGAATCTATCGGCACATCTTCTTGCTGAACTGCTTGTTCAACAGGTTTTGCTGGTATTTCAACTGGCACATCTTGGATAGAAAGCCGATTTTCAATCTCGGTTAATCTATCCATAATGGGCTGCAAATGGGTTAATTTGTCCATAACAGGTTGCAAACAGGATTTAAGTAATGATTCTAAATGTGATTCAGAAGAAGAATTATTCATAGTCGGTTCAGGTGGTTGCTGATGTCCTCTAAAAACTTGAATTTGCTTTTGGATTGTTTCTTCAGTCTCTGCATTCACAATATAGGCATCAATGGATTCGCCACGAATTGGGTCTATCTCCCGCGCCCTCATTGCAGCATGATATTCAAAATCACCGTGAATCACCTGATAATTCTCAACACCCACCCGAGAGACAATAATAGGAGAAATAATTCCTTTTATATTAAGAATTAATCGTGCGGCAATATCTAGCTTTTCTTCACTAAATTGTTGTCTAGCAACATCACAGTAAATATCTTTCACCAAAACAATCGCAGGAAATAATTTTTTCATATCATTTATCCTATTTTTTCATCAATAACGTCAGCCAGTTTATCGAATTCCTCAGCTGATTTTGAATGTGGTTTATAGTCAAAAATGGAACGTGGGTCAGTCAATTCAAGATCACCCACAGTGACAGTTTGTTCAATACATTTTGCTAAATCATCTAATTCATGAATCACGCATTGTTCTAAAACGTCCAACCCATAACGTTCTTTGACCGCTGCAATACGTTTGGATAGCGTGCCTTGTGCAAATTTGGCATTAGCAGACACTTTGGTCGGTAACACGCCAATGATATTTAAAGGCGGTATATTAATCGCTTCTTTATAACCATTAATATCTTTAACAAAATTTTTGACGTTAACCAGACCTTCATTAGCAAATGGCTTTAAATCAGAAGGAATCAGTAGATATTCTGCTGTAATCAGAGCAATTCTTGCGTATAAATTCAAAGAAGGTGGGGTATCAATCAACACAACATCATAATCATCTTGAACTTGTTTAAGTTTTTTCCATAAAGTCAAACGACTCAAATCATGCGCCACCAACTCAGTTTCATTTTCCATAAGATTGATATGTGCGGGAATCACATCAATTTTATAGCCCGTATAACGCGCAGGACGAACAACATCTTTAATAGGAAGAGCATCCCGACTGTTTAAAAGGTGATAGATATAGTTATCTTTAATATCATCTTTTTCTTCATCACTAAAATTAAGCAAGCCCGTTGCAAACGTTGAATTTGCCTGACTGTCCAAGTCAATAATCAGAACCCGTTGTCCTTTTTTAGCAAATGCCGCTGCCAAATTAACCACGGTCGTGGTCTTACCTACGCCGCCTTTGTTGTGATAGACCGCAATTGTTTTCATACTTTTCTGCTCCATTATTGCAGGTTTTACATCTTGGGAAAGAAGTGCTTCTCTACCAATCCATTTGGAAATTTCGGGTATTTTTTGTTCAATATCAAGCGTAAAACACTTATACACTAAAATAATTTCTTTACTATTTAGTTTAGAATAAATCCTAATTTCTCGACCATTGGTCAGTAAGCCATACTGAATATCCAATCCCAGCATATAATTTTCTAATTGTGGTACATGATCATTAAGTTGCTTACAGGGATGTTTACTTTCAATAACCACTTTGGGAACAGATTTATCTTCTTTATCAACAGGACAGGCTAAAAAGTCGAGCCGAAATCGATTTTCTTTCTTTTCCTGATACCAAGTATCAATTGTGTAACCTAAAGCAGGTAATAAATAACTGACAATTAATTTACTTTCTACTTCTCTTTCATTATTGCAGTAGTCAGGTGTGAATTTTTTTATCTTGCCCATTTTCTTAAACCAAGTAGTAAGACTACCTTTTATTATGATTTAATCATATTATCTTATTTTTTACTTTCTTTACAAATAAACTTTACAAATTTCAGGCTGAGATATTAGCAAATATTTTCATGATTTGAACAACACATCAAACTGTCCGACGTATTGAAGAGAGTTTACGTCATGTTGCGCTGAAAGCAGCAAAAACGATTAATATTCCCGTAGTTGGATTTGACTTTTTAGTGCCTGATGTTACAGATAAAGAATATGTCATTATTGAGGAAAATGAACGTTCCAGTTTGGCAAATCATGAACCGCAGCCTATTTATAGAGCGTTTTATGGATTTGTTATTTCCGCAAACGCTTTCCAATATGTAAAAAAGACTTTGGATAATTTTTGAGAACTCTCATCTTTAAGAATTGTAAGTGTTTGAAAAATAGATTATGTTTTTTGATGGGGATTTGAAATGAATTTCATAAAATGCGGTTTAATTTTAAGCAAGTGCCAGCAGCATTTAAGCTACCAGCACATCAAAGTACATTAGGTGTGAGTAATCGGTTTCACAATTAAGGATGTCCCTTTCTCCTCCAATACTTCCACATGCTCGCCACGCAAAATGACGATTGAGTCTTGACAGAAAGCATAGAAATATCTGTCTTTAAACTTAACTCTGCCACGCAAATGAGGCCCTTTAATCGATTTTGTGACTTTAGCCACTTTTGGGATAATGGCTTTAGGTGTGCTAATTTCTTTTATTTTAGAATGGGTTAAATTAGCTAATGGTGCGAAAAGGAATGAAATCATGATTATCTCCCAAGCTGATTAAAACTAATAATAAAGTGGTATTGCTTTTTACGAAGATAAATAAATATGAATGTTTTTGTATGATTTTTATTAGCGATTCAATTGTTATGTATTTAATCACCCTTTAAAAACAAGTATAGTCAGTTTTTTAACTATGTCAATATGATTTTTATAATTTTACATTCATTTTTTAGGTGTGCTAAAATATTAGTATAACAATTAAATTGATACCTTAAAAAGTGACTCTATTGACAATCAAATGAAAATCAAACAGATATATATTGATGCAGTCAGCAAGCTTAAGCGGGATTATCCCAGTGATAATTTTAAATTAGCTGCATTTATTGCTTACATAATCATCCCTTTTGCTGCGGTATCTCATAGTTTTTTTTTCGATTGGAAAAATGAGTTGCTAACAGGTGTCGTCTATACGCTTATTTTAAGTCTTATCTTTTTAACCGTCTTAGCTAATAGAGCGCATTATTTACCTGAATCTTTAAAAAAACTTGATGTGAAATATACATCTGCATTCAAATTACATTTAGTCATTCCACTGTTATTAGCCGCATTATTAAGTGGCTCTTATCTACAATATATTCCTTTTGAAATCCCCGCACTGCTGACCATAGCTCTATTAGTTCTGCTGATTGCATGGTTAGAAGGTTTCACGCTACCCGTCTTATTTTTTGCTTCCATTCTCCTATTTTTAATTGCAAATTTTCGAGAACTCAATTCAAACATATTTTTTGATGTATTCAATATATTTAATTATACAGAAGCGAGTAATATTAAGTATGGTGTTTTTGGTATTGCTTGGCAAGCGATGATAAATTCAGTTTATGCGTTTTTATTATTGACCGCTGCCTTACGCATGATTCGGATTGATAAATTACTTAACTTTGTAGCTTTCAGGCTGACTCATGGTCGACGACAAGGTGCAAGTGCAGGTTTATATTCGGTAATTGATTCGGCATTGTATGGCAGCATCAGTGGTTCAGCAGAAGATAATGTCAATAAAACAGGCAAATATACGATTGATTTAATGCGTCAATCAGGTTATGACCCCGTTTTTGCTGCCAGTATTGAGGCGGTTGCATCCAGTGCAGGTAAAATCATTCCGCCTGTGATGGGAGTGGTGGCATTTATTATTTTAGAAGTTGAGCCGACGATTTCCTATATGGATTTGATGATAGGCTCGTTGATTCCAGCGTTTTTATTTTTATTTGCCTTGAGTGTCGCGATTGCAATTGAAGCGAATAAACAGGATTTAAAACCTTTAGACATTAATTATGCGCAAAAAGAACTGAAATTTAAAAATAAGAACTTTGACACCCATATTCAATTTTTAACATGGCTCACGCTAGGCGTTGTCAGTTTATTATTTATTATTAGTTTTCAGCCCAATTTACCGCTTTCAACCTACCCATTTGTAGCCGCCATTGTTATTTTTATCGTGGGTTTATGGTCGCCAAATTACAAAGGTTTAACCGATAGACGACAATACTATGCTGATTTATTAAGGTCGTTTGTACAAGCGGGTAAAGATGGCGTTTTGCTGGCAATTTCTTGTGCGATGATAGGGCTTTTATTGTTTATTTTAGAACGACTTGGCTTATTTGAATACACTGCAAGATGGTCAGAACAAGCAAAGAATTTATTAGGCAATCAAGAAACCTTGTTTAGCTTTAAATATGAATTTTCCAAATTATTAATACTCGCAACAACCGCATTTCTCACCTTGTATTTGGGCAAACATTTACCCGCCATCGCAGTTTATTTATTAATGGCATTGATTGCGCCACACTTCTTGAGCATTGTCGGTATTGAAGGCTTACATGCCCATTTATTCTTATTATATTACGCCGTCTTTGCTGGATTGACCCCGCCATTTGCACCCGTATTGGAACAAGCCGCTAACACCATTGACAAAACAACAAAAGACCTTGTCCCGACCACTTATAAATTAGTCAGCGTGATGTTCATATTACCCATTGCGTGGGCATATCATCCTGAAATCGTATTGCAACTCTCTGAAATTAAAAGTTTAAATCAAGACACTTTTATCATTTTCAACATTATTGCTTTGATGTTAGCGGTAATGGCGGCAACGGTTGCAAACTTCAGTTATTTTCGTAGAGAAGTCACCAATCGTTATCCAAAAATCATTTTATGGACGGCGGCGATTGTGATTGTGTCGCCGTTAATCTGGGCGTTTAAAGTTATTGCCTCAATCGTGATTATTGTGATGTTGGCAAGAAATGACTTAAATATCGGTAAACATCGAAATATAAAACAACAACGTCAGAGCTTTTTCCGTCCCGCATTTGAATTAATCG
Source organism: Candidatus Albibeggiatoa psychrophila (assembly GCA_035829175.2). Lineage (GTDB taxonomy): Bacteria > Pseudomonadota > Gammaproteobacteria > Beggiatoales > Beggiatoaceae > Albibeggiatoa > Albibeggiatoa psychrophila. The sequence continues at coordinate 2,232 of JAYQWJ020000437.1, read as the reverse complement.
CATTGGTGGTTAAACCTAAAAATATTCCAGTCCCCACTTATTTTACTTTTATAATTTTGGCGATTGTCTATATTGGTTTATTTACCATCAACGGTTTTGCACTTAACTTTAAAAAACAAATTGTTAACCCCTTAGTTCATGATAGATTTCAAGTCATGTTAGGTGTTGAGCAATGTGATGCAAAAATGCAAAAATCGGCAAGCTTCTATTTTCAGCAGCAAGGTTATAACCATTCATCCAGTTTATGCACTCAATTTATGACTCAAGCCAGTATTTCTAAACAAGAACCGGGAGAATTTAGTTTAATCAATGATGAAAGACAAATTTCAATTATTGGCTTTAAACCTGAACTTTTTGGCTTTATTAAAAACTTAAAAACCAGTTTGAATGATAATCTTAATCAAGACATTATGGGTTATACAGGCTCTTGTTTTCGCTATCAAAATGAGGCTTATAATGAAGAAAAAGAGACATTTCACTCTCCATTACGAGATGCAGACTTTAATTTAAATCAGCCAATTGAACATCGTTGCAATCAATATACAAAACATACACTTCCCATTGTTTATGTCGGTAAGCAGCTTGTGAAAAAAATGAATCTCTCTACGGGCACAGTGATTCGGATTCATGACCGTATTTACTTTGAAAACATGGATATATTGGCGCAAAAAATTGACGATAATAATGCCAAACAATTCTTTGTGGTTGGAGCAACATTTGAGACGGGAATTAGGGAAATTGATTCTGCTATTTTGATGCCGCAGAGTGAATTAAAAACTTTAAATTTTGATATAGAATCACGTTTATTGATTAAACTAGATGAAATGAGCACACTTAGTCAACTTAATGATGTTGAAATCGATTTATTTACAACGGAAATGCTTTCAAACAAAATCGGCGATTATCAATTTTATTCTTTGATTAATACAGGCAATGGTTTGATTGAATCTATCATTGAAGCGGCTAACACCTTGGATGCAATACAATATTCAATGTTACTGGTTTGTTTAGTGGTTTTGGTCAGTGCGATGATTCAACTGGTCGAAAGTCAAGCAAGAATGATTGCCTTGATGCGGATGTCGGGTTTACATGGGGTGATTATTTGGCTGTTTTTATTTCTACTTTCATCATTGGTTGTCACCATGGCTTGTGGGCTTGGTATTTTTAGCACTTATCTAATTGATGTTACAACCTTATCTTCTTTTATATTTGGCAATATTGACTATGATGTTAATATATTTGGATTTGTACAATTATATGGTACATCTTTGATTTTTGCTGTTATCACTACGATTGTTCTAAAAATACAATATTTTTCACATGATATTTTCAGAGAATTGATGTATGCCAACCGAAGAGCCTAAATTAAGCGAACATCCTAATAATCGAGAACTTGCACAACAAAATATTATTTTACAGGCAAGGAATCTTTATATTGAATATGACAAAAAGATGTTACTGGAAAATGTCAATTTATCGATTCGATATGGTTCGACGACTTCAATTCGGGGTAATGTGGGGATTGGCAAAAGTTCTTTGCTTCGGATATTGGGTTTATTATTGAGTCCTGAGCGCGGCAGTGTTTATTTATCCTCTTCTAGCAAGCGGGCAGTTGATAATTATCAAGATGAAAAAACCAGAGAAGTGCGAAAAATTAGAGATTATTATAATTGCTCTATTTTGCCACATCCCGAGCGCGAAGATATTATTAAAGCTTATTTTGCTTATATTTTTCAATCACATGAGCTTATGATGCAATGGGACGCAGTGGAAAACATTTCTTTACCATTATTTGCGCAAGGGTTTAGTGCTAAAAATAGAATGAACAAAGCTCAAGCGTTATGCCGTCAATTAGATATTGAGGATATTATGCACAAGCCAATGTATCAGTTATCTGGGGGACAGCGGCAGCTTGTTAATATTGCCAGAGCTTTAGCGAAAGAACCCACCATTTTAATTGCTGATGAGCCGACATCCAGTCTTGACCCGACTAAAAAATCAATGGTATTTAATTTATTTAAGCAATTGGCTGACGAAAAACAAATGACGATTATTGTGGCAACCCATAATGTGGATGCAGTTACTTCTTTTGATTATCATTATATTATTAAAAATAAAACAGTTACAAAATATTTTGAGGAAATCAAACAGAGTCTATAGAGAAATATCCCTCATTATTCTATACTTGACCGCTACGCAAGCTAGATTTTAATAAATATTATTGGTGGAGGG
>JAYQWJ020000436.1:0-5659 GCA_035829175.2 Candidatus Albibeggiatoa psychrophila | reverse complement strand
AGGTTGCAACTGCCTATTTTAAGCTTATTTATAAATCAATACTACGGACAGTTTTCAGGAATTATCAAATATTTCAATAAGTTACAAATACAAGCATTCTTGAGCAAGTCATTGATTTTATTTAATTCTTTGAAAAAGTGTCCGAGCCATTGATAAATTCAAGACCAAATTTAAGAAACTGTAAAAGAATCACCTAAAACCATAATTTTAAAGGCGTAATCTTTTGATTTTGAAATCTTGAAAATGCTAGAATAAAGGTATTTTTATGACAGTTTCTAAGTTTGGCAATCCGCTATACTTTAGCGAACCATTTTTGCAAGCTATCTTTTTATTGAGTCACAAGTTAGAATTATTCTAAAAACGATAAGAAACTAAGGAGAGCTTTATGCATTTATTATGGATACCTTTAAGTTACCTAATCGTATTTACCTGTTATGCAGACACTTTGCATCAAAATCACGAGCCGCTCAGTTTGCGCTACGACGATAGTGAAAGACGTGCAGCACCTCAACTTACTCCCGGTTCTCACCTTAAATTATACATCCCCAGTCTTCCTTATCTATATGTTTCTCATGCAATTAATGGTGCGTTATTCCGCCCTGCCAATAATGAGCGTGGTTGGAAATATGATTTAGCCGTTAGCCATCAAAAAATTAGTAATACCGTTTATGAATTTAAATTACGTCAAGGTGTCGCGTTCCAAGATGGGACAGCTTTTAATGCAGATATGGTTTTGCTAAACATGGAATATTTCAAGAAAAAACCCTTTCTTTATAGCAAAATGCACGAAGTATTCGATTATGTAGAAAAAATAGATGATTTTACAATACGATTTCATCTCACTCAAAAATACGGTGTGTTTTTAAATGATTTAGTATGGGTGCAATTTTATACTCAAACCTATTTAGAAAAGTTTGGCTGGAATGGTAAAGCAACCTGTCCCAATTTAGCAGAACCCGGTCCTTATGGGATTGGTCCTTATATTTTGACCGAAGGCTATATCGAAGGCGATCGTAAAACAGCAAAAGCAGAACTGGTTGTAAATCCAAATTACTGGGACAGCAATTACCCAAAAATTGAAAAAATCACGGTTTACACAGAATATGATAGCGTACAGGCTAAAAATGATGTTTTATACAAAGAAAATATATTAGATATAACCCCTATTGCATTTGAAAATAAAGCCGAAACTATTTTATCGCCTCATGCTAAATTATTAAATTCTCCTTCAACCGCGAGTTATGCGATTCATATTAATATGCGTAATGGCAACCCTCAATTATTAAAAAAAGAGGTGCGTTTAGCGTTAAATCAAGCGTTAAATCGAAAATATTTACTTTACTTTGTTTACGAGGGTGAGGCGCAAATTTCCTCAACTTTAGCCTCGCCTAATTTCCCTGGCATTCAAGAAGCCTCTCGATCGGTTAAGGCTTATGATGAATATAGCAATCCTTATGCACCTGAAGAGCAAAAACGACTTAAATCAATTCTCAATGGACTGACCTTAAAAGTGCTAACCCAAGAACGATTTTTATTTTTATGGCGCGGAATTGAATATCAATTAGGTAAAGTGGGCGTAAGCTTAGATTTAAATGTTACCAATACAGAAACCGTTGTTTTCCAAGAACTTCTTTCAACTAATGCGCGACAAAATAAGATTGATTGGGATTTATTAATTTGGGGTAATGATGATTGGTTCTTCTTTCATCCATGGACTGCGTTTTTTGTATATCGCACTCATAACGTATGGAGCACGGTATTTCCAGATCCTATCATGGACAGCTATATTGAAGACATGTTTAAAGTCGGCGTGGGTGAACCGGGTTACTTAAGCGTGATTAAAAACATTATGCAACGTGCGCATGAAAATGCTTATATGCTGTTTGTGCCGACACCCAATAAAGTATTAGCAGTGAATAAAGAAGTGATTTATACCCCTTATAAAATGGCTTCTGTCCCGTTATGGGAAATTGAATTAACCACGGAACATCCTTCTATACGGGGTGGAGAATATCCTGAACGTTTAAAAAAACCCGTTGCCATCGTCCATAAAAACTGATTTTTGAGAGAACCTGTATGAAAAACTTAAGTATCACTTTAAAATTTTTTCTGCTATCTGGTTTTGCAATTTTGGCACTCATTGGCTTGGGTATCTATGGCTTACAAAGTGTATATGTGACGTTTGCAAATATAAAACAAGTCTATGAAACAACAATTAAAATTGAACAAGCTAACCGTGAAATTGATAATCCATTACATAATGTTCGTCAGCTTTCATTATTACTGGTAACGTCGCCCGATCAAGCCACTAGAACCGAACTACAACAACGCCAAATTATACTAATAGACCAAGTTGATAAGACACTTGCAGAATGGGAAATTGCTATTAGTCCATCGACCAAACCTGCATTTTTAGAATTACGAAAAACTTGGGAACAATATAAAGTACTAGTAAAATATACGGCAGAACAAGTCGTTGCTGGCTATAGAGAAGCGGCATTTATCAACGTTAGCGGTGCAGAGCAAGAGCAATTTAAGCATTTATCTGCTGATTTAACCACATGGTTACAAGGCAAAGTGCAAGACAGTGCCAATGTTTATCATTCAGCCCATCAAGCCCATCAAACCACTATTTATAACGGCATGATTATCATTGTTATTTTTGCGGCTGTGGTTGCTATTTTCAGTTGGTTCATTGGACGCATGATTATTAATTCATTGTATACGGCGATGGAGATTGCTAACTCAATTACAGATGGCAATTTAAATACCCATATCAACGTGGATAGCAAAGAGGAAACGGGGAAATTGATGAAGGCTTTGGCGACGATGCAAGTTCAATTACGCACTCGGATGGATGAGGCAAATGATACCGTCGCACGTTTAACCAAAACCATGGGCGTGGTGAAGCAAGTTTCTGATGCGGTGCAAATTTCGTCTGAACAAATTTCGCTTGGCAATGAAAGCCTCAGTCGTCGTACTGAAGAACAAGCGGCATTTTTAGAACAAACCGTTGCCAGCATGGAACAAATGACCAGTACGATTCAACAAAATGCTGATAATGCAGCACAATCTACTCAATTAGCTGTGACGGCGCGTGACAAAGCTGAACGTGGTGGTGCGGTGATTAGTACCGCGATTTTGGCAATGAAGGAAATCAGCGAAAGTAGTGAGCAAGTGTCTGCGATTATTGCAGTGATTGATGAAATTGCGTTTCAAACTAATCTATTAGCTCTGAATGCCGCCGTTGAGGCCGCTCGCGCAGGTGAACAAGGTCGTGGCTTTGCTGTTGTTGCAACTGAAGTGCGTAATCTTGCTCAACGTAGTGCAACGGCTGCTAAAGAAATCAAAAATCTGATTAAAAATAGTGTGGAACGGGTTGATGAAGGGACAAAATTAGTCAATCAATCGGGTGCGACTTTGGAAGAAATTGTTGTTGCGGTGAAGAAGGTGAATGACATTATGTCAGAAATTGCCGCCGCCAGTCAGGAGCAATATGCAGGCATTACTCAAATCAATAAAGCGGTGTCAAAAATGGATGAGATGACGCAGCAAAATGCAATTCTAGTTGAAGAAGCCACTCAAAACAGTGATAATATGCTTAGTCAAGCAGAGTCATTACGTGAACAATTGACCGAGTTTAAATCTAATAATGCAGATAATACGGATACACCGCAAGCCTTAGATAATACTAAAAAACCAGAAGCGGATAATAAGATAGAAAAAAAAGTCCCCGCTCTTGATTTAGATGATGATAATGATTGGGATGAATTTTAGTTTTATGATGAGATGGTTTTTAATCCTATTCAAAAGGACTGCCTGTTTTCAAAAGATTGGCGGCCCTATTTGATTTGATGGCATTCAGATTTTTCTGTACCTAATTGAATGGTCTTCCAAATTGGGTTAATATCCAAATTACCATTAAATAGACGCTTAACAAGGACTGAAACCCGCTGAGTGAACGCATCCAACCTCTGCGCACCCGTAATGAAAATTCTCTAGGCTGGAGCTGCTTAATCCAAACCCCAACATTGTATTGTTTCCAGCCAATATGAAATGCGGATAATGTGCTGAAATAAAAAGATACTTTTAATATTTTAAATTCCAGTAATATTTGTTTATACCAGTTTTCCTCACTCCGCTTAAAACGTAAAGGATGATAAGCATCTAAACCATGCCCCCCTTTTTTAATCCCTCTACGCCCGCTGCTGGTCAAAATATTGGATTCCCAAACTACTTCAAAATAATTGTTTTTAGAATCCATTCTTAATCCAAGCCAGTAAATAAATGCAAATAACACAATTGAATCAATCAGTAATGACAACGGTCGTTGCGGTTCTAAACCATAAGCTGAGGTTAAATTAAATAAAACATGGCTTAACACACTGCCTATTTGTTCCCAACCGCCTTTATCCCAGTTATGTTCTTGTATTTTCAGTTGTAATAAGTTTGTGATAATACGCTCTGTCTCACGCATTCCAGTTTTGCGATAAGCTGCCCGTAATGAAGCTAATGTGGGGCTGCCTGCATGAGTATCATAATATTTTACATTCTGGAATAATTCATCTCGATGGTGAAATGTGGGCACGAGACTTAACGGGTCTGGATACGCATTAGCTTTGGGGAAAAAGATAGATTTGCTGAGGTTAGCATTGCTAAAATCGCTGTTCGATAAAGTAGCATAAAACAAGTTAGCACCTGTCAAATTCGCTTCATGTAAAATTGCATCTGTTAAGTTAGCTTTGCTTAAATCCGCACCTATTAAGTTAATATCAGATGCTTCGGCTTCAGTTAAGTTCGCTCGGAATAAATTCGCTTTTTCAAAATTGACATTGTATAAATATGCCTGACTTAAATTGATTTTAATCAGTGTTGCGTTTTGCAAAGATGCGCCGTCTAACCAAGCCCGACTTAAATTACTAGCGGTTAAATCGGCATTTTGCAGTTCTGCATACATCAAATTAGCCATTGATAAATTTTTACGCGATAAATTCAAACCTTGTAGGTTTGCACCACATAAATTAATGCGTCGATTGTCTTTGTAATTAATCACCTCTCCTGATTTTTCTAAATCTTTTGATTCTTTTAACCATGCACGATGCAAGGGAAGAAGCTGTTCTAGTAAGCCACCTAGTTCATCTTGAGTAAACTGATAGCCAAAATAAGGTGGTTTGGAATCGCACAATGATTCAAGTGATTCAATCTTAATTTGTTGTGCAGATAAGTGTAAAGGAAGTAATAACAGCAAGCTCGTCAGTAGCCTGTAATATTTTTTGATAAACATAGCGTTCACGGTGATTAGAAAGAAATTACCTATATTTATAGCATTTTCCTGAATATGAGTATAGATAGTATTAATTAAAAAGCGTTTTCTCACGATGGATGATTTACTTGGAGCAGGTAAAAACTTAAAAAACGTAAAAGAATTGTGAGAGATGTTTTGAATATGGAACAGCGGGGATGTTGTTTATCCGAAATTGACAAGATTTTGTTCGCTCTTCAAATATGAGCCATTAAATCTATTTTTATAATAACTAATGATTTTTTCCCTTATCATCTTTGCCCAATCTCAATATTGCTGCTATTTTTATTGTCAATACCCTGAAATAGTAAGGTCTGAGATAAATGAGCTATTTACAGCTATCGTCAAATAAATTCA
>JAYQWJ020000435.1:0-9578 GCA_035829175.2 Candidatus Albibeggiatoa psychrophila | reverse complement strand
GGTTTCTTCTTGACCTATATCCGACCATAATTTTTCTAATTGATAAAAGTCACGTACCGTTGGCAGCATCACATGTGCTACGACATCGCCTAAATCGACTAAAGCCCATTCCCCAACATCAAGACCTTCTCTACCTAGAGCATGTATACCATGCTTTCTGGCCTCATCTTCTACATTTCGTGCGATGGCACTGACTTGACGAGTGGACGTGCCACAAGCGATTACCATAATATCAGTAACCGAGCTTATCTCACGAACATCTAAGACTTTAATATCTTGAGCCTTCAGGTTTTCTAAAGCGAGTGTAACGATTTCAAGTAGTTGTTCTGGCTGCATAGGACTCCAAAAATTAACGATAAAGTTGATGGGTATTAATTACATTTAAAACAGGTCGTGGGAGCAAATAGCGTGGACTGCGACCTGTGGCGAGTAAACCGCGAATTTGTGTTGCCGAAATAGTCAACGGCGGAATATCTTCAATATACAGTTTACCAGAAGGTCTTATTTGCAGTTCATCAAGGGTTTTAGCACGATTTAAATCTAAAAATCCCCGCATAACATGCGTCATGGGCAATAATTTCCCCGGTCTTCTGACCAACAAAATATGTGCATAGTTCAGCAATTCTTCCCAACGATGCCAGCTATGCAAATTCATAAACGCATCCATTCCCAAAATCATATAAACAGGGCGCGAACCTTCTTCCTCACGGATACTTTTTAGGGTATCTATCATGTACGAAGGGCCTGTACGCATCAGCTCACGGCTATCCGCGACAATACCTTGCAAACCATCAATCGCAACACGCACCATTTCTAACCGTAAATTGGCGGTAACAGTTGGGGATTCACGATGCGGAGGATTTGCCGAAGGAATTAAGCGGACTTCAGCAAGATTAAGACGTTCATACAATTCTAAAGCCAAACGTAAATGACCATGATGAATGGGGTCGAATGTCCCACCTAACAAGCCAATTGGTTTTTGTTGTAAGTTCCCTGTCATACGGTAATATGTTCTGTAATTTCAGTAATGTTTATTCTAAAAAAAGCAATGCAATTTAGATAAGGACTATTTTAGCACAGCGATTTTGATAAATATAATAGTTAATTTAGTTGTTTGTTTCCATATTAAATTCGATACGGCTTTGCAGTACAATTTCTTCAATTACCTTTGTCCCATGACCATCATTTAATACTTTTTCAAATATTTCTACCAGTTTTGGGATATTGATAATTTCTTCTATTGATTCAATGTATTTCTGCACAATAGCCTTAATTTGATATTTATTTTTAGCCTGCACTTCTATTTTCTGTAATATAACGAGAGTAGATTCATCATTTTATGAGCAGATTTACATCTTGATTTATGCCGTCAATTTGAAGCAGCCACCTGAGAAAATAATATCAATCCAGCTTGGCAGTTAATCGATAAGTTTACAGTAATAATGGAGCAACTTGAACAAGTATTATGCAATATTCGAGTACAAGAACTTTTAAAAAAGCTTTAATTTTTGTTTTTAAACCTGTTGATAAAAAACTTAAATTTCAAAATCTTATTTTTCTTCTTGTAAAATACAAACTTTTCTAAATCTATTTTTTAGACCTTAAATAGCTTAATATCTAAATTTCAAGACAAAATAAAACTTTTAATAAGTTACGATTTAATATTCTGAATATAAAGCTAATTTAATCTAACAAAAAGGAATTGGTATTGCATATTATTGTAGGTACAAAACTAAAAAACGTTGAAACGTCAAATGAAGAGGATAAGATTATGAAAGCTCAAATTTTTGGGTTTATGCAGATTTGTGCGGGTTGGGTTGGCTTATTATTGGGTGCTGTGATAGGTGGCATACTTGATGTTTATTTCTATGGCGATATTGGCATTATCGTATCTTATGCAACATTTATCGGTGCAGTAACAGGTATTTTATATACGGTAGTGTCACTGCAAGCCGTTCTAAAACAACATCACATGGAAGAAAAATTAAGCTAACGCTTGTTGTTGTTTGGCGAATAATTCTTTAATACCGCCTTTTGCAAGACCAAGCATGGTTTGTAATTCATCTTCACGGAAAGCATGACCCTCTGCTGTTCCCTGAATTTCGATAAATGCACCCGCATCATTGAGGACGATATTCATGTCAGTTTCAGCTTCAGAATCTTCACTATAATCAAGGTCTAAAATCGGTGTGCCCTGATAGATGCCTACAGAGACCGCAGCCACCGCGCCGTGGATAGGATTCTTTTTCAAAGTACCTTTATTCATCATATAATTGATTGCATCAACTAAAGCGACATAACTACCTGTAATCGCTGCTGTACGAGTGCCACCATCCGCCTGAATAACATCACAATCCGCCGTTAATGTTCGCTCTCCCAATGCTGTCAAATCAATCGCCGCCCGTAATGAGCGACCGATAAGACGTTGCACTTCCAAAGTCCGACCACCTTGACGACCTTGATAAGCTTCGCGCTGCATTCTACTATGGGTTGAGCGTGGTAACATGCCGTATTCCGCCGTAACCCAACCACGGTTACTGCCTTTTAAAAAGCGTGGCACTCTATTCTCCGCTGTAACATTACACAACACTTTAGTATGACCAAACTCAACTAAAACTGAACCTTCTGCGTAGCGTGTATAGTGACGAGTAATTTTAATATCGCGCAATTGATTTGGAGAACGACCGCTAGGGCGCATAGCTTATCCTTTTCGTAAATTAAAAAATTATAACATGTGACTTTAGAATAGTAGGGATTATTTAACCTCCTTTGGAAATTCGTTGTTAATATTTTCTATCTTTATCTTTTTTGACATCATTTCTTAGAGTTGTAAACAATAACTGATGTTTCAAGTAAATTTTAAGCCCTATCCCTTGCAGTGAAATAAATTACGAGTAATATAGAAACTATAGACCTGCAAAACTGATAATCGGCAATCAAAATAATGGGCAACTTGATGAACAGCGAAACGCCTTCTCAGGAAGACGCATCCTCTAAAAAAGTGACAGTGACCTTAAAACTGGATGCTGAAGTTGTGCGTTGGTTCATGAAACAAGATGACGAAACGGATTATCATAGTCGCATCAATAGCTCATTACGGGCTTATATGGAAAGCAAGCAACGCCAACAAGTTAAAATCGCGCGTATCGAACAGATTAAACGTCAATTAGCAGAAAAAGGTTTGGGTTAATGACGAAGCCGTCTCTTTCATTTATTACATATAGCATTATTTCTTTATTATTCATTATTTCTGTTATATGGTTTTTGCGTAATTTTGAATATGTGACCGAAGATGTAGACATTGGTTATCAGGGTGAAGCAAAACATAACGTCTTTTATGCCGCACAAAAGTTCATTGAAAAAATGGGCATTCCCAGTGACAGCTCACGCTCAGTCAACAAACTCCAGATAGAAACTTTAAATTTCCGCGATACGGTTGTGCTAAAACAACGTTCTTCTGCTTTGGCTGAATTTTATGTGCAACGCATGTTGTATTGGGTTTCACAAGGTGGGCATTTAATTTTAGATAGCCATTATTTGGATTCTCAAGATGAAGATCAGGATGATGAAGAGCTGGATAATTCTTTTTTGCAACAATTAAAAATCAAACAATACGAGCATGATTCATCCAAAATTGATTTAATAGCACATAAATTCAACTGGCAAGGCTATGAATTAGAAGTTTATTTTAAACCAGACTATTATTTAGAAACCGAGCAGTTTACCGATGACAAAATCCAAACTAAAAATGGGACAAAGTTATTGAGTTTTATTCATGGCAGTGGTCGCATTACGGTCGCTTCGGATTTAGGTTTTATAGAAAATGATAAAGTGGGTCAACATGATCATGCACAATTTTTATGGCATTTAGTTAATTTTGAACACCGATTACCCGATAAAGTCTGGTTTATTTTGACTTCAGAGGATCAATTTCCTACCCTGTTTGAGCTATTGTGGCAACATGCAAAATGGCTTGTGATAAGTAGTGTTATTTTACTGATTATTTGGTTATGGCATATTAGTCGGCGATTTGGTTCAATTCTGCCTATTCCAGCAAAATCGCGGCGCAGATTACTCGAACATATTGAAGCCAGTGGATATTTTCTATGGCAACAAAAACAATCTCATTATTTATTACATCGTGTACAACAACAAACTTGGCAACGATTGGCGATTGTACATCCGCAATGGCTCAGTTTACCGCAAGACCAGCTTTGTCAACATTTATCAGACATGACACAGATTCAAACCCAAGACATTAATCAAGCAATACAACTTGCACAAACCGCTGAACAATCGGTGCAAATCCAATTTTCTGAGATTGATTTTACCCGCGCGATTCAAGTTTTTAATATGATAAGGAAAGTTTTATGAGCACCTCTACAAATGACTCTATTGCCCGTGCCATTGAGGTCGTTCAGCGCATCCGTACCGAAGTTCAACACGCTATTGTCGGGCAACATGATGCGATTGACCAAGTGTTGATTGCACTGCTCGCAGCGGGTCATGTACTGATTGAAGGCGTACCGGGTTTAGGCAAAACTTTGCTTGTACAAGCCTTAGCGAAAACCTTTTCAGGACAGTCAACACGGATTCAATTCACCCCCGATTTAATGCCCAGCGATGTCACAGGTCACGCCATGTACGATATGAATACGCAGGAATTTCGAATTAGAAAAGGGCCTATTTTTACCAATTTATTGTTGGCTGATGAAATCAACCGCGCACCTGCCAAAACCCAAGCAGCTTTACTTGAAGTGATGCAAGAACAACAAGTTACAATTGAAGGCAAGTCAATTCCTGTTACAAGACCGTTTATGACCTTAGCAACGCAAAATCCTGTGGAACAAGAAGGAACTTATCCATTGCCAGAAGCGCAGTTAGACAGATTTTTATTAAAAATTAAAGTGGATTATCCAACTGAACAGGAAGAAATCAGCTTAGTGCGTCAAGTCACCTCTGCCAAAGTGGGTGAAAGTTTAGATGTAAGCAGGGTTTCTGCTGTGATAAAACCTGAAAATATTCTATATTTGCAAAAAGTGGCTGCTAATTTAAATATTGATGACAAAGTGTATGAATATGCAGTACAAATTGTGCAAGCAACCCGCAATTGGTCAGGTATCAGTATGGGTGCAGGCCCTCGTGGTGGTATTTCTTTAATTCGAGCTGCGCGTGCGGCGGCGGTGTTAGCTGAGCGTGATTTTGTAACGCCTGATGATGTCAAAGATATTGCATTAGCCACTTTACGCCATCGGATTCGTTTAGCCCCTGAATTAGAAATTGAAGGCTATGACACAGATAAAGTGTTAATCGCTATTTTAGAAAAAGTTGAAACCCCGCGTTTTTGACATCCTCCCCGCCCTAAAGGAATGGATTGCTATCGATGAGTTGGGTTGCTATCAATTAATCGATGCAATCAGCTAATACTTGCTTAAATCGATGTAAAAATGCGTTTTGGAAAATAAAAAAATGCCCGCCTTGTAGCGACTCAATATGAACTTTTTGAGTCGATTCTTGATGCCAATTTAGCATTTCTTGCTGCAAAATACCTTCATTTATACCGTAAAATGCGCTAATGGGTACGGTTAATTTTATCCGAGCTTGTTGCTTATAATCAAAGGTTTCTGCCGCTTGAAAATCAGTTTGAATAATCGGTGTGACCAATTCCATCATTTCTTCACTATCTAAAATGCTTTGCGGCAAACCACCAAGAGTTTTGAGCCATTGGATAAATTGCGTTGGTGGCTGAGTATGATAAGTATGCGGGTAAGGCTTATCAGGTGAACGACGACCGCTAACAATAAAATGCAGGGGTAACGGCGCATGATGAAGTTGCAAACGTTGGATGAGCAAATAACCTAGCAACCCCCCCATACTGTGCCCATAAATAATATAAGGCTTTGATAAATCATGTTTTTGCAATGTTAAAAACGCATCATCTGCCATATCTTCTAAACTAGGCAATAGATTTTCAGCCATACGCCGACCACGTCCGGGGGGTTCTAAAGGTCGCATTTTAATCTGTGGCGGTAAATGCGCTTGAAAGGCTCGATAAGAATAAAAATTACCACCTGCAAAAGGTAGGGTAAATAAATTCACATTTGAAGCATTTGGCATAAGATGGCTACAATTGTTGAAAATAAATCCGATTATAGCCGATTTAGCGTTATCTAACAGTATTGACAGGTAAATCTAATTCTTCTAAATAGCGTTTTGCAATGCTCACCATTTTCTTACGTGAAAACACCAGTTGCCATTTAGAACCGCCTTTTTGCCGCCATAATATGGCTGAGCGCACGCCTGCAAGTAACAATACTCTAATTTTTTGCGCATTAAATTCATTTTCTAAAAAGCGTTGCTCACCCGTGACTTGAATCCGTGGTGTAAAATGGCTCATGGTATCTAAATACAAATTAGCGAGACATTCCAATACTTTTTCATGCGCTAAATGATAGTGTTCTGCATAGCTTGCCGCTTCTCTAATTCGATTAGCAATCACGGGTAATTTGGTTTTATCTTTTTGTAATTTACGCTCTAATACCAGCATGTTTAACACATAACGCATCAATTCATGGTCAAATGCTTGACCTTCTTCTGTTGTGCCAAATTGTTTGATGAGTAATTGCAGACCTTGCTTAATATTTGTAACGCCGTTATAAACATCTGTCGTAGAAGCTGCGTCTAATTTTAAAATGCTAGAAATAGCGGTTTCAAAACATGATTGGTCAATCAAACCTTGTTTTGCGACTTGTTTTACTAAAAAAGCGGATTGGAAAGTGCCTGCCAATGCAATGGTGCTGTATTCAATATTCTTCATTATTGTTTTGTATCAATCTCAAACAAGTAAATATTATGTCATAGTTTTGTAAGAATAACAGGTGTGGGAATGGTCTGGGGTGGATATTTTGACGTAATGAGCTTAAGTTATTAAAACCGCTGTGCAGTTATCAGGTCAAGCTTGCAGGAGTGCAACTGTGGTTCAGGCAAGATAAATCTTGCACTCCTACGATTTTTAATCAAATCATGTTTATCAGCTATTTGCTCTCGAATTTATCTTTTGTCCAAAAACAATATTTAAGCTAATTCAAAATCAATTTTCTTGTCGTCTAAATTAACCCGAACCACTTTAACTTTCAATCTATCTGATAGGCGATAACAAACGCCACTGGCTTCACCCAACATGCGTTGACCAATTGGATCATAATGAAAATAATCATCACCCAACGCGGTGACATGCACCAAACCTTCAACAAATAAATCATCTAATTCGACGAAAATCCCAAATGGCGTAACCGCTGTGACAATGCCTTCATAATCTTCACCAACTTTGTTTTGCATGTATTCACATTTGAGCCAACTCACCACTTCACGAGTCGCTTCATCTGCACGACGTTCTGTCATTGAACATTGCTCGCCCAATAACTGCATTTCATTTTCAGAATACAAGAATTTTTTAGCACTACGTCCTTGTAAACAATGCTTAATCGCGCGATGCACCATCAAATCAGGATAACGTCGAATTGGAGAAGTGAAATGGGTATAGCTATCAAAAGATAATCCGAAATGTCCTTTATTTTCAGTGCTATAAATAGCTAGTTTCATGCTGCGCAATAAGACGGTTTGAATTAAGCGTAAATCAGGACGTTTGCTAATTTTGTCCAATAAACGCGCAAAATGTTTCACTTCAGGCGTACCTTTAGCAGGAAAACTTAAACCTAATTTACCTAAAAACAAACGTACATCTTTTAATCTTTCTTCAGTTGGCGGTTCATGGATGCGGTATAAAAACGGGATTTCATGCTTGTCTAACCATTCTGCTGTTGCCACATTCGCCGCTAACATCATTTCTTCAATTAATTTATGCGCGTCATTACGTATAACAGGAATAATTTTGTCAATTTTGCGCTGTTCATCAAAAATAATTCTGGTTTCAACGGTTTCAAAATCAATTGCGCCACGTTTTTTACGGCGGTTTTGCAATAAACGATACAGCTTATTTAAATGCTTAACATGAGGTAACACCTCTGGATTTGGGAAATCACTGCTATCACCGTCTAACACTTTTGCCACTTGGTTATAAGTTAAACGCGCCGATGAGCAAATCACGGCTTCATAAAATCGAGTGCGTCGATTACGTCCGAACATATCAATAGACATTTCACAAATTAAGCATAAGCGATCGACATTAGGCTGTAGCGAACACAAACCATTTGATAAAGCTTCTGGCAACATTGGCACAACTTGTTCAGGAAAATACACCGAATTACCGCGATTTTTGGCTTCAATATCTAAAGCACTGCTAGGCTTCACATACGTTGATACATCGGCAATGGCAACTTTTAATAACCAACCTCGACCCCGTGGCTCACAATATACCGCATCGTCAAAATCTCTGGCATCTTCACCATCAATCGTAACAAATGGCATTTCGCGCAAGTCTTCACGATTTTTATATAAATTTTCAGGGACAGTAGGTTTGAAATGAGTGGCTTCTTGTTCTACTTCAACGGGCCAATGGTGTGGAATTTCATGAGAACGGATGGCAATATCAATTTCTAAACCGGGGTCACGTTGATCGCCCATGATTTCGGTAATTCGACCGACTGCGGGGTCATATTTGGTTGGGTATTCATCAATTTCAACTACGACGATTTGACCATGTTTCGCCCCATAGAGTTGTTCTCCATCAACAATAATACGTTGTGATAAACGGGGGTTATCAGGCTCAATAAAGGTAATGCCTTTTTTCTTAAAGAATTGTCCTACTACACGATGATTAGCGCGTTCCAACACTTCAACAACTGTACCTTCTGGTCTGCCTTTAAAATCCACGCCAACAATATTAACCAAAACCCGATCTTTGTGCATCAAACTACGCATTTGCTTGGCTGATAAATAAATATCTTCGCCGCCTTCATCACGTACTAAAAAACCAAAGCCATCAGGATGTGCAATTAAGCGTCCGCGTACTAAATCCATTTTTGCCGCAATACCATAACCTTTACGGCGATTGCGAATTAATTGACCGTCACGTTCCATGGCGCGTACACGACGGCGTAATGCTTCTAAGTCTTCTTCACTAGATAAATTTAATAGGTCGGCGATTTGACTTAAAGTAATCGGTTTCTTTTCGTGAGTAAGATGCGAGAGGATGTATTCACGACTGGGGATAGGCTTTTGATATTTTTGTTTTTCGCGTTCAATATAGGGGTCAATCGTCTCTGGCGTGTCTGGTTTTTTTGCTGCGGTGGATTTTTTACGGCTCATTGATGTAGTATTTCTCTGGTAGTCACTTACAATAGGGTTGAGAAGATTTTACAGACGTTTGTTTCTCAACACACAATCCTTACGAACTTCATAAAGTGACATATTAAAGCAATCTGTATTTTGTTGCAAAGTTGTATGTTTTGATTAAGGTAGTATCCGCTATTTCAAACTTATCCAAATCTATCTCTATCGATAAATTTCAACTTTCATATAAATTCAATTAAAGTGAAAATTAATAGTGCTTTCTCTTTTTATTCCGAACAAAACGACGTGCATTTTATCAATAAAAAACAAATTATTTCTTAATACAA
>JAYQWJ020000434.1:0-4130 GCA_035829175.2 Candidatus Albibeggiatoa psychrophila | reverse complement strand
TTAGCTTGCTTGAGTTTTAATACTAAATTCGGTAGGCTAACAAAAATAATAATGATAAAAATCTTAGTCATTAAGCACAGAAGGTAATTAATAATGGCAAAAACCCAATGCCCTGAATGTCAAGCAAAATATACAATAAAACCTTCTCGTATTGAACAAATTGTGGGTAAAAATGTGAGTTGCAAAGTATGCAGTGCGCGTTTTGCTGTTGAGCTCTTACCCACACCCGAATTACCTATTGATGATATTGAAGAGAATGATTCTCAGGAAACAACAACTAAAAAATATAAACGCCGAACTCAAGCAGAAATTCGCCAAGAACATATTGACCATTTAGCAACCTGTTTTCGCGAACATCACCAAGCATTGATTGAAATTGATGCGGCTGAAGAGCAATCTATTGATGCTGTAAAACAATGGGTGCATACGGTTTTACAAGAATGTTTGGGTTATGATGAGCAAGGTATTGTGGCAGATGTCATTTATCGTGATAGTCAAATTGATATGGTGGTTCATGATGAGCCAGAAGCCCCTCCTAAATTTCTATACTGCATTCGAGATACGCATTGTTCATTAAATCAAGAAATTGTTAATCAAGTTAAACAAGATGTATTTGCTTTGGGTATTCCTTTTGCGGTGATCACAAATGGTGGTATATGGCGATTCTTCCGTGCAGACAAGTTGGATGGTGAAAGTCGATTTGTTGAAATTGCCAATATTCCTATTTTAGATGAAGATGGTGTTTCTGATACCGATGCAGAAGAGCTTTATCTATTGAGTAAGCGTGCATTACAGCGTGGTGATACTGAAAAAACCTCACATCAGATTGCAGCCCTACAACCTTACCGAATTACAGAAGCTTTATTTGAAAGTAGTGTGTTGTCAAAAATTAATCGTACTCTTTCTCAAAACTACAAGTCTGAATCAGGTGTCAATGTCAATATTTCTCCTGAAGTGTTACAACAAAAAATCGAAGAAATATTAACCACTTCTAACTTATAAACTGAAAAACCTTTGTTTTATCATCAATCAATGTTGTGGATGTTTTTCAGAAAAATACAAATATTTCAATAAGCTATAAATACAGGCATTCTTTCGTAAGCTGTTAATTTTAATTATAAAACTTATTTGAAATCTAAAATAGAATTTGAGAATCAGTAAAGCTTCATTAAGATATTAATAACCCTAAATTGGACACAACTTATGATGAAAACTTTGATTTTAAGCTTATTTTATTTACTTTTGCCCATGAATGCTTATGCCCTTTTTGGTGATAACGAAGAGCTTAGTCGTTTAGAAGAGCAGGTCTCATTGCTGACGGTCAAATTGAATATTGCGAGAGGTAAGATACGAGAATATGAGCAGAAACTCCCTATTTTGCAAGAGGAAAACACTCGTTTGAGGGTGGAGCTTGCCAGTATGAAAAGCAGTTTTGATGGTGGCAAGATGCTAGAAGAGGAAAAGAAGGCAATTGAAAAACGCTTACAAGAGCTAAAACGCCAAGAGTTATATATACAAGAAAAAGAAGTGAGAGCATTAGAGGAATCACAAGAATTTCAACAGCGTGAACAGGCTTTTTTTGAAGCAGCAAATAATACCCAACGTCAAATTGGTCAAGCAGAACAATTAACGAAAGATTATGAATATATGCGTACTGCTCGCGGTGAAGCTGAAGCAAAATTCTCAGAATCGCAACAACAGATTACATTTTATTCACAACGACTTGTTTTTGCCTTGGTTATTTGTGGCATGATTATATTAGGATTAATTACATGGGTCATTTTTATTCTTTCTCGACATATCGAACAGCGAGCAATAATGGACGCAGACACGGAAAAACGTAATGATGCAATGCGGATTTGGGAAACCCAGACACTGTTATCAGAGGATGAACGCCAAAAAGTACAAGAAGCCTTAGTGCATTTTATGAAGTAGTTTTATGTATAGAAAATTGCAAAATCTATATATTGTTGCCTCATTGCTAAACATTGATAACTGTCGAGTCCCACGCCATGCCCTTATTTCATCCGCGCATTATTAAAAAAATCATTGCACAACAGCAATCACCGATTCCTGAATCCCATCTCCAAATTTTAACCGATTGGAAAAAAAGCATTGAGTCTGAAGCGATTTATAAAGAAAAAGAGACCAGTTTGCATGGGCATTTTTCGCAGCAAATTTTAGTCAATATATTGGGTTATCAAGCTTATCAATCGGATGCGGTTTATAGTTTAAAAACCGAATGTCCGATTGGGCGCGGCAGGGTGGACGTGGCATTGGGGCGGTTTAAAGGTGATGAGATTCATGTGGTTGCACCGTTTGAGTTGAAAGGCGCAAAAACTAAAAATTTAGACTTAATTCCATCAGGTCGGATTAAAAGCCCTGTGCAGCAAGCGTGGGAATATGCAATGGATGCGGTGGGCGCACAATGGGTGTTGGTGTCTAATTATGTGGAATTGCGTTTATATGCCGTGGGTTATGGACGTTATCATTATGAGTCATGGCAGTTTACGGAGTTGACTGAGCCTGATGAGTATGCGCGGTTTGTGGGTTTATTGTCGGCGGAGAATTTGTTGGGTGATTATACACGTTTGCAATTGGAGAAAAGTCAGCAAGTTGAAAAAGACATTACCAATAAATTATATCTTGATTACAAGCAGTTACGTTTGCAATTGATTGCAGATTTGCAGGCGGAAAATACGGATTTAAACGAGTTGGATGCGATTAATTATGCACAGACGATTTTAGATAGAATTTTGTTTGTGGCGTTTGGCAAGGATCGGGGTTTGTTGCCTGATAAAATTTTGAAACGCACTTATGAAACGCAGAATCCATTTGTGAATACGTCGATTTGGGATAATTTTAAAGGTTTGTTTCAGTCAATTGATGCGGGCAATGATAAGTTAAAAATTCCTGCGTATAACGGTAGTTTGTTTAAGCCGCATAAGGTGTTGGATAATTTAATTTTATCGGATGCGGTGTGTTTGTGTTTTAAGGAATTGGGTGATTATGATTTTAATACAGAAGTTAATGTCACGGTTTTAGGGCATATTTTTGAGCAGTCGATCAGTGATTTGGAGGAGTTACGCGCTGAGGCGCAGGATGATAAGTTGATTGTCGGTAAGCGCAAACGTGAAGGAGTGGTGTATACGCCTGATGCGATTACGCATTTTATTGTGGAGCAGACTTTAGGTCGTTATGTGCAAGATGGTTTTCAGCAGTTGTGGGAACAAGCAGAGAAACAACGTTATAAATCAGGTGATAAGCAAGGTCAATGGCGTGAAGGAAAAAAAGAAGAGGCGTTTTGGCGTAAGTATCAGGATTGGTTGAAAACGGTGAAAGTGGTTGATCCCGCTTGCGGTTCGGGTGCTTTTTTGGTCGCGGCATTTGATTTTTTGTATCAGCAGTATGAGCAAATTAGTCTTAAACTGGAAGAGTTAACAGGGCAAGATGATATTTTTGATTCAAATAAAGAGATTTTAAAGCATAATTTGTATGGCGTGGATGTGAATCATGAGTCGATTGAAATTACTAAGTTGTCGTTATGGTTGAAGACGGCAAAATATGGCAAAAAGCTGTTGAGTTTGAATGATAATTTAAAAGTCGGCGACAGTTTGATTGAGGACAGTAATATTGCTTATCGGGCATTTTTGTGGAAAAAAGCGTTTTCAAAGGTGTTTAAACAAGGTGGGTTTGATGTGGTGTTAGGCAATCCGCCGTATGTGCGTATGGAGTTTTTGAAAGATATTAAGCCTTATTTGCAAAGACAATATGAAGTGGCAGCGGATAGAGCTGATTTGTATGCGTATTTTTTTGAACGCGGCTTGCGATTGTTGAAACCACAGGGTAAGTTAGGTTTTATTTGTTCTAGCACTTTTTTTAAAACGGGTAGTGGGGAAAATTTACGGCGTTATTTGTTGAATCATGCACAGTTGCAAAGTATTGTGGATTTTGGTGATTTGCAGATTTTTGAGGGTGTGACCACCTATCCCGCGATTTTGGTGATGCAAAAGCAACAGGCTGAGCCAGATTATCAGTTTCCATTTTTGGTTTTAAAACAATTGCCAGAACAGGAATTAAGCAAGGAATTTGAGCAAAAACACGCTTTGATGTCACAATCGCAATTAACC
>JAYQWJ020000433.1:0-1548 GCA_035829175.2 Candidatus Albibeggiatoa psychrophila | reverse complement strand
CGTACAAATCCTTGTCCAACTGTAATAAAGTGTAGCGTTTCAGGTAAATCTCGCAACCAAATACCTTCATTAGTTGATTGGGCTAATTTAATCGGATAAAAAACCACGCGATTTTGCTCATTCACCGCTTTTATACCTAAAACCCCGTCATCATTCAATGACAATAGAGAGGCTGAGACTTTATGCGCTTTGATATTTTCTATAGGGATTTCAATGCCTGTGGTCATGCCAGCAGATAAAGTATGTTGTGGGTTAGGCACTTTAATTTCAATACTAAATGTGCGGGTGGCTTCGTCAGCTTGGCGACTAATCAGACTAATTTTACCGTGTACCACTTGTCCTGTGACTAATTGTGCGGTAACAGTTTGCCCTAATTTTAAATAAGGATATTGCAACTCATTGATATCAGCGATGATTAAAAATGGGTCTTCGTCCATCACTTTCGCAACAGGAGAACCCGCCGTGACATAATCACCTATTTCGACATAACGCTCAATCAGTACGCCTGCAAAAGGGGCTTTAATTTTAGTATGTTGCAATTCAAGTTGGGCACGTTTTAATTCTGTTCGGGCATTTTCTAGTAATGAAAACACTTCGGCAATTTTTACTTCAGACTGATAGCCTTTTTTTGATAGATTTTTCATCGCCTTATAGTTTAATTCATGTTGCTTTAAATTGGCTTTGGCTTGCTTTATTTGTAATTGACGCTCATCCGTTGCCAGTTCTAACAATAAAGTATTTTTCTTTACCCGCCCTCCACGCTTTATCTTAATAGAAGTCACGCTTGCATCAATTTCCGCACGTAATGTTGTCATGCGATAAGGTGCTGTACGACCTGTTAATGTGATTTTTCGTTGTAAATCTTGTGCTTTAATAATTTTAACTTGTACTTTTAATGGTTGTTTCAGGGTTGATTTTGGAGTCAAAATTTGGGTGGCTGTCGCTTCTTTAGTTTGTCCTGATAATAGCCATAGAGCCAATGCAGTTGCGATAAATAAGGCGAGTAAATAAGGTGGCGGTGTGAGGTTTTTTAGCATTTTTATTTAAAATTCTTAGTAGAAATACATCATCTCTATTATATCGTAACTATGCGGTAGAGTTGTTTTCTTATAGAACTGATTTGAAATCTTTATGAAGATATTAAAGTATAATTAACGGCATCAGGGAAACTAAAATCACAAAGATTAAGAAGTAAATGTCATATTAGAGTAGTTCCATATTAAGTAGACATATCACTAAATGCAAAAGAAATGGCATCAAAAATATTATCAATGTCTCTGCGACTTTATATAATACTGGGCTATCCACTGGACAAATGAGGAACAATAAGAAGCAATCTCAGCTTCGGTGCAAGCATATTTAATTGCGAATAAATTGATTTATCTGATATTTTTAATACTTTAGCTAAAAACTGGGTGGCATGGGTTTGGAAACGTGGGAGCAATTGGCACGGCAGTTTGAACAGGATTGAATTGTCGAACTATTAAAAGCTGAGGCAAATACTTCAATAAATAATTATCAATATTTCTAAGCTCTTATATCAAAATT
>JAYQWJ020000432.1:0-4216 GCA_035829175.2 Candidatus Albibeggiatoa psychrophila | reverse complement strand
GAACAATTTCAAGCGTTCTATTACAGTCTGGTGACTTTGAAATTTATTATCATGTACAAGATGGTGGCTCAACTGATGGAACTGTTGAATTATTAAAAACTTGGGATGTTCGTGTTACACAAAAGCAATTGCCTATTCTATGTAAAAAAATTCATTTCTCATACTCTTCTGAACCTGATAATGGTATGTACGATGCGATTGTCAAAGGTTTTCAAAAATTTCAAATTGAACAAGATGACTGGATGACTTGGATTAATGCTGATGACATTATTTTATCGGGTGCATTTGCATTAATGTCTAAAATTGATAAGCAACTAGATACAAGCCAGGTCCGTTGGATAGCTGGTGCTACCACAACAGTAAGCAACGATGCAACCAAGCATAGTTTTGATATGGCTTATAGCTCATATATTATCAAAAATGGCTTATGCGATGGAAAACATTGGAATTTTTTACAGCAAGGGGGAGTTTTTTTTAAATATTCTTTATGGAATGAAATTGATATAAATAAAAGCTTTTTATCGTTTAAATATGCAGCAGATTGGGCATTATGGCAAACTTTTGCTGAGAAAGCAGAAATATATCAAGTAAAACATTCGCTAGGGGCTTTTTCATACAGAGATGGACAATTATCTCAAGCTCATAATAAAGAATATGAAGCTGAAATAGAAACGGTTATTCCTTTTGAGCAAAGAAATGAAGCTTTAGCAAAACTTGAACAAGATAAAGCGAAAACAGAACGCTTCGTTATCAAAACATCTGATAATAATCTTTCAATAGTCACAGAAAAAATAGAAGCGTTTGTGACTCACCATTTTGATAAATTTTTTAATCAGAATAATACCCATGTA
Source organism: Candidatus Albibeggiatoa psychrophila (assembly GCA_035829175.2). GTDB lineage: Bacteria > Pseudomonadota > Gammaproteobacteria > Beggiatoales > Beggiatoaceae > Albibeggiatoa > Albibeggiatoa psychrophila. The sequence goes on along the minus strand of JAYQWJ020000432.1, from coordinate 3,365 downwards.
AAAAACAATCAAAATAAAATAGTCTATCTGCCTTCTCAATTAATTAGTCAGGCTATAGAGTGTGCTAGTAATGGCTCAAAGTCCGAGGCGATTAAATTATTAGCTAAAGCCCAAAAATCTCCTTTATGTAAAACAACAACCGACAAATTAATTAAAAAGCTTTATCGAAAATACCATCTTCAAAAGGAAGAATTTGTTGACCATTACACAAAAGAAGTAGGGGTATCTCTTGTTAGTTGTTGTATGAATAGAAGTGATAATTTATTAAAAGCATTACCTTCATGGATCAAACAAGATAATATTTCCGAGATTATTATCGTTGACTGGTCATCAGAGTATCCTGTTCAACAAATGTTACAAGAAAAGGGAATTGTTGATGAACGTATAAAAATTGTGCGAGTCAATGGTGAACCCAGATGGGTATTGTCTATTGCTTTTAATTTAGGGTTTAGAGCAGCTAAATTTGATAAAATTTTAAAAGTTGATGCTGATATTTTATTAAAAGAGCAATTTTTTGAAAAAAATATGATTACGCGGGATTCGTTTATTGCTGGGGACTGGAAAAAAGCGCCAAAAGGGCAAACTCATATTAATGGTTTTTTTTATATTTATAGAGATAATCTATTGAAGGTAGCTGGGTTTAACGAATTTATTACAACTTATGGGTGGGACGATGATGACCTATACCAACGTTTAGATAATTTGAGCTTAGAAAGAGTTTGTGTTGATTTAGACTCTATTTATCATATTCCTCATGATGATGTTTTACGTCATGGTGAACAACTTACTGAAAACTATAACTATTTAATTGAGTTAAGAAAAAATCTTAATTTTAAGATAATGACAAACAGATATATTGCCTTTTTTATGCCTCCATGGAAACAGGAAAAACCTTTTACTCCATTTGATGTATACCAACAAACAAGTAGTTATATAGAATTAGAACGTATAATTAAAGGGCATTCTCCATGTTATGTCACTGAAAATATAAAAAATGATGCGGAATATTATGCAGCAACACGATTAGCTGTGGTTAAAGCTGGTGATAAAGCATACTATTTAACCAGAGACCAGTTATTTTCTCTGTTGAGCAGAAAGCCATTATCTGAGATAACAATGTTTGATGTAGAAGTACATAAACAATTTACTTCTTTTCTTGACTGGAAAAAAAATTCTGTTTTCCTAGAGTTATTAACTTATAAGAATGAAACTGATAGAAAAGCATTTTTGGTTATGCTTGCTCAAAAATACGCATATTCTGATACACAACTATATTTAAAATCAGCTTTAGACAAAGAAGTAGAGCTATTTAGACAAAAAGGTTGTTCGGTTCAAGTTATTAATAATCCTGTTTCCAATCATGGTTTATTTCATATTACAGCAACTAAGATTGATGCTTTTGCAAAAATATCTGATGAAAATAAAAATTTATACATTAAAGTTGATGATAATTTATTGTCTCATTGGAATAAGAAAGAGTCCGCCCCAAAAAGCATATTACGTCGAAAAATATATATTGATGTTCAACATGGCTTAGGAAATCGTTTACGTGCTTATGCTTCTGCTGCTGTTTTAGCTAAAGAATTGGATCGTGAACTCGTTGTTATTTGGACTCCTGATAAACATTGTAATTGCTATTTTTCAGATTTATTTAACTATGAAGGAACAGTGATTAGTTCTCAGTACAAACTAGATGTTGCAACTTGTGATATTTACAATTATATGGAAATAGAAGAAGGTGCTGAAAAAGATAAATTAATCAAAATCAGTGCTGATAAAGATTTATATGCGCGTTCCGCATACGTTTTAAACCATCCGTTATCAACTTGGGATAAAGAGAATATTGAGCTTAGGAAATTACAACCAACTGAGCAGGTAATTAATTTAGTTAAGTCAGTGAGTATAAAAGACTCCATTGGTGTGCATATTAGAATGGAAGGGGGAAAAGGGCATGACAAACAGCCTTGGGATTCTAATGATAACTGGCATGAAGAAAGTCATAAGCAAATAGAATATTGGCGTGATAGGAGTCATTATTCTCACTTTATAAAGCGCATTGATGAAATAAAAAATGAATCAAGTAGCATCAAAAAAGTATTTTTAGCTACTGACTTACCCCAAGTGTATGAGGCATTAGAAAACTATTATGATACAAACCTAGTTTATCTACAGCGTAGTGTGTATGACAGGTCAAAAGAGCAAATGTTGTATGCTTTAGCTGACATTTTATTATTAAGTCAGTGTAAAGTATTTTTAGGAAGTTATTGGAGTTCATTTACTGAGTTAGCAATTCGCTTTTCAATAACACATGAAAAAGTAGAAATTTGCGGGAAAGATTTTTGAGCTAACCGAATCATTTTTTACCCTACCCTACCCTACCCTGATTTGGGTAGCATAATGATTTTCATAAATAAGGAATTTTTTATGATTGTGATAAATAATGGTGTACCCAAGTCTGGAACAACTCTTATTTTGCAATATCAAATAGATATGATTAAGCTTGCATCACCTGAGAATGGACTAGCAGAATTAGGAAGGCAATATAAAAATTTGTTTTTCCCATACATTAAAAACAAGGAAATTGAGAGTTTCCTCAATATAGAAAAGAAATGTGGGGATTTTGTTATAAAAGTACACAGCCAACCATCACATAATAATTTAAAAAAACTAGTCGAAGAATTTGGTGCAAAGGTTACGTGTGGTTATAGAGATCCAAGAGACATTATATTATCTGCAATGGATCATCGTTTAAGGTCTCAAAATAAGCTTGACATATCTGGTGCATTTTTGAATATTGCGACTATAGAAGATGGTATCAAAGCCGTAAAAAAATGGCTAAATATCTACTATGGATGGGCAGAGTATGGGCAAGCTCTCATGATAAAATATGAAGATTTGATAGCAAATAAATTTTCTACTTTAATAGATATTGCCAATTTTCTTAAATTAAATTTAGATGACGAGGTTTTGAAAGAACTATGTGATAAACATGAAAGAAACAAGGTATCATCATGGAATTTCAATAAAGGTACTAGCTACAGATGGCAAAGTGAGATGTCTGTAGAACAAATAGAAATGTGTAATGAAATGCTTCATGATGACCTCATTAAGTTAGGGTACTCGAACCCTATAAAAACAAAAAATACAAAATCTATACCAGAAAATATAAATTCATCGTCGCTCATTTCTGCACAAAACAACCAAGGCACACCAGATTGGCTACTTAACTTCACTTCTGTAGAATCAACAGCAACGTGTCAAATATTTTTAGCTGCATTTAATTCTTATGCGTTACTTGAGACGGATAAACTAAAACAACTCCTAAAAAACAACCCACAACTACGCCAATATATCCAACATTGTCT
>JAYQWJ020000431.1:0-4377 GCA_035829175.2 Candidatus Albibeggiatoa psychrophila | reverse complement strand
CTTATTTTAATTCCACATCAAGCGTATATTACTGATTAAGGATATGCTAATATACGCCGCACTTCATTAAAAAACATAAGAGCATGACATAATGACATTTTCATTCAATACCACTTTAGACATGGATTTTGATTCAGCGGTCAAAAAAGTCACTGAAACCTTGAAACAACATCAGTTTGGCATTTTGACTGAAATCAACGTTGATACCGTATTAAAAGCGAAAATGGATGTTGATATGCCGCGTTATTTAATTTTAGGCGCGTGCAATCCTTCTTTAGCCAACCAAATGATTCAGGCAGACCCTGATATTGGTGCTGTGATGCCATGCAATGTATTGGTACGTGATGCGGGTAATGGGAAAACGATTGTTGCTTTTTTAGACCCTGAGACAGTGTTTGGATTGTCAGAACAAGAAACGATTAAACCTATTTTGACAGATGCTAAGCAAAAATTATTAGCCGTCAGCCAAGCTTTAACCACTTAAGACAAATGATCTGGTTGTCCGATACTATTCATTAATGGTACGCATTGTAAAAATCAAAACTTACCCCATTGAGAACTCAACTCTGTTAAATTATTTCTATTGATTGCTAGGAGAGTAGTAGTATGAGTGGTACAGACAAAATCAAACAGCAAGTTGAAGAAAACCCAGTTATCATTTACATGAAAGGAACACCTAAGTTTCCACAATGTGGTTTTTCAATGCGTGCAGCACAAGCTATGATGCAATGTGAAGTGCCTTTTGCTTACATTAATATTTTGGAAGACATTGAAGTGTATGAAAATTTGCCACATTTTGCGAACTGGCCTACATTCCCGCAAATTTATATTAAGGGTGAATTGATTGGTGGTTGCGATATTACCTTAGAATTATTCGCCAATGGTGAATTGAAAAAAATGATGGAAGCGGCAACTCAAGAAGCGGCATAATCGCTGCAAGGAGTGTTATGTCACTATTGCACTCCTTAAATCCTATAAATCGTGGTGTTGCTTTATCTTACAATGCTTACTTGCAAAATAAGTTTTGCTCCTGCACTACGGTTTACAGCATAAATAACGTTTTTTATATTAAGTTCACTCACCAGAATCCCTACACCGAAAATGCTCAAAACCATCTCCCTAAATCAGCTTTCAGCCGCTGAGTTTTTACAACATTATTGGCAAAAAAAACCGCTTTTAATTCGTCAAGCCATTCCTAATTTCTCTAGCCCAATTGCTCCAGATGAACTAGCAGGTTTAGCCTGTGAACCCGATATTGAATCACGTTTAATCCGTGAAAAAGACGGTGATAAAGCGTGGACATTACGTTATGGACCTTTCAACGAGCAAGATTTTGAAAAATTGCCCGAATCGCACTGGACATTATTAGTCCAAGAAGCCAACAAGCATGTGCCTGATATTGAAGATATTTTAGATAAATTTGATTTTTTACCCTCATGGCGTATAGATGATTTAATGATTAGTTATGCAGCACCTCAAGGCTCTGTGGGCGCACATACCGATAGCTATGATGTTTTTTTACTACAAGCATTTGGTCAGCGACGTTGGCAAATTTCCCAGCAAAATGGTGAATTATTGCCTGATTTGGAATTAAGCATTTTAAAAGAATTTACCGCCGAAGAAAGCTGGATTTTAGAACCCGGAGACATGTTATATTTACCGCCCAATCTCGCTCATCACGGTGTTGCATTGGATGAATGTATGACTTTTTCTATCGGTTTTCTCGCACCAACCCATAATGAAATGCTTCAAGATTTTGTGGATTATAATTTAAATAAAATGGATTCAGAACAACGTTATACTGATCCTGAATTACAATTGCCAAAAAATACGGCTGAAATCAGCAGTGATGCTTTGCAGAAAATTCAACAGATTATTCACAATTTACCCAAAGATAATCACAATATTAATCAGTGGTTTGGATGTTTTATTAGTGAAAGTCGAGCAGGAACAAATTATGAACAGCCCGAACTTGCGTATGGCAAAAAGGAATGGTTGAGCACATTTCAACAAGCTGATTATTTACGCCGTATTGCAAAATTCTTATTTACCAATGAATCTGAAGGTATGACTTTATTTATTGAAGGTCGCGCTATTCCAATTTCTGAATCTAATCAAGCCGTGATTCCAATGCTAAGCTCGCAACGTGAATTTACTTACGCCGAGTTAAAATCTTATTTAAATGACGAATTGGTTGATTTGCTGGTTGAATTAACCAATTTGGGATTTTTGTATTTTTATGATGAATAACGGTTTAGGGACATACGTAGAGACAAGGCATGCCTTGTCTCTACAAACTCTACAAACAATGATAATCCACGGTTTACATCATTAGCAAATTTGTACTTAATTATATTTTTGGATTTGATAAATTGCAATCTCCCCAAACAGATTCGGCGCAATATTCATGAGTAATCGGGTTCGATGATCGGGGTCAACCACGGCTCTACGGGTAATTTCAATACCTAAATCCGTACATAATTTTTCAAAATTGCGGATGGTGCATAAGTGAATATTCTCTGTGTCATACCATTCATCAGGCAATGCGGGTGAAATCGGCATCATCCCACGCAAACCCAATGAAATCCGACAAGTCCAATGTCCGAAATTTGGAAATGTCACAATCCCCTGACTTCCAACGCGCAACATTTCTAACAATAGCAAATCAGGTCGGCGAATGGTTTGCAATGCTTGCGTCATCACCACATAATCAAAACTACTGTGTAAAAAATCACACAAACCTTTATTCAAATCATCCAAATCAAAATGAATGACATTGACACCGTTAGTAATGCAATTCTCAATATGAGTTTCATTAATTTCAAGCCCATAACCTGTGACTTCGCGTTCCTCACTCAAATATTTGAGTAACGTGCCATCACCACAACCCAAATCTAAAACATGGGATTGCGGTCGAACCCATTCGCCAATTAAAGCTAAATCACTGCGTAAATTATTCATGCTGATACTCCTTATATTTCAATCCGTTGCATATAAGTCTTAAACACTTTGTCATAGTGCGGAATCGGCATTAAGAATGCGTCATGACCATGGTTAGCTTTGATTTTGACATAGCTGACAGACTTTCTACTATCAACCAATGCTTTGACAATTTCTTCTGAGCGTTCAGGTGAAAATCGCCAATCGCTGGTAAAAGACATGACTAAAAATTTAGCCTTAACCAAGGACAGTGCATCAATCAATTTGCCATTGTGCTGGTTGGAGGGGTCGAAATAATCTAATGCTCTGGTCATTAATAAATAAGTGTTGGCATCAAAACGACTGACGAATGCTTCACCTTGATAGCGCAAATAGCTTTCAACTTGAAATTCGACATCAAAGCCAAATTTTATCTCACCTTTTCGCAGTTCACGCCCAAATTTACTTTTCATTGAATCATCAGAAAGATAAGTCACATGACCTAGCATCCGCGCCAACATCAAACCTTGCTTAGGCACAGTATTATGCTCGTAATAATGACCTTTATGAAAAGCAGGATCGGATTTAATCGCTTGACGGGCAATTTCATTAAACGCAATATTTTGTGCTGATAATTTTGGTGCAGCAGCAATCACAACGCAATAGCGTATTCTATCAGGATAATCAATCGCCCATTGTAGTGCTTGCATTCCGCCTAAACTACCGCCAATCACCGCAGCCCATTGTTCAATCCCTAACACATCTGCAAGACGCGCTTGACTATTAACCCAGTCCTCAACCTTAATCAGTGGAAAATCGGGCCCATAAGGTTTGTTGGTTTCTGGATTATTGGATATAGGTCCAGTTGAACCTTTACAGCCGCCTAAATTGTTAAGTGAAACAACAAAAAAACGACTGGTATCAATGGGTTTTCCCGGCCCTATATAGTTATCCCACCAACCTGTTTTTTCATCTTCTGCGCTATGGTAGCCTGCTGCATGATGGTCGCCGCTGAGTGCGTGACAAATCAAAATAGCATTGGAACGAGCCGCATTGAGTTCGCCATAGGTTTCATAAATAATGTCATAATGAGGCAAAGTGCGCTTACATTTGAGTTTGAGAGGTTCAGCAAAATGGTGTACTTGTGGCGTGATGATGCCAACGCTATCGGGTGGTATCGTTTCTGGCATGGCATTTTCCCTGTTTTTGTTATCGTGCAATCCAATCAACTCAATTCTAGCAAAAAAAATCATTAAGGCTGTAAGATAAACTTAATTTTATTATTTTATGGTGGTGTTAATTTTATTTTTCCTGCTGACTTTACTAATATTCAGCAGACAGTAAAGAAAAAATATAGAATAAGCGGGTAAGCAAACAAAGGAGAAGTCGATGATTCAAAATAGCGAAATAAAGAGATTAGCTTAAAATTTATCTCGTTTGAACAACCTTGTACTTCTG
>JAYQWJ020000430.1:0-2615 GCA_035829175.2 Candidatus Albibeggiatoa psychrophila | reverse complement strand
TAACGAGCAAACATGGTTTCTAAAGTAATTGGTTTGATTTTAGAGGCTTGTCCCGCTGTGCCGAACGCTTCATAACGCGCTTTACAAATTTCAGCCATCGCTTTTCTGGATTCACCTAAATATTTACGTGGATCGAAGTTTGACGCATTGTCGTGCATATGTTTACGGATAGAACCCGTTGAAGCCATACGCAAATCAGTGTCAATATTGACTTTACGCACACCGTGTTTAATCCCTTCTAGGATTTCTTCCACAGGCACACCATAAGTTTGACCCATTTCACCACCATGATCGTTGATGGTTTTTAACCATTCTTGAGGCACTGAAGAAGAACCGTGCATCACTAAGTGAGTATCAGGAATACGCGCATGGATTTGTTTAATCCGCTCAATCGCTAAAATGTCACCTGTTGGTGGACGAGTGAATTTATACGCGCCGTGACTTGTACCAATTGCAATCGCTAAGGCATCAACACCTGTTGCTTTTACGAAATCTGCCGCTTGTTCAGGATCAGTTAATAATTGCTCTTTGTCTAATTTGCCTTCTGCGCCAGAGCCATCTTCTTCACCTGCTTCACCTGTTTCTAATGAACCTAAACAGCCCAATTCACCTTCAACTGAAACACCACAAGCATGCGCCATATCAACAACCGTTTTAGTCACATCAACGTTGTATTCATAGCTAGAAGGGGTTTTCATATTTGACATCAAAGAACCATCCATCATCACTGATGAGAATTGACTTTGAATAGAACGCATACATACCGCAGGTTCTGAGCCGTGATCTTGGTGCATCACTAATGGAATGTGTGGATATTGCTCTAAGGCAGCCACGATTAAGTAACGCAAGAACGGTTCGCCTGCATAAGAACGCGCACCCGCTGAAGCTTGTAAAATAACAGGGCTGTTGGTTTCATCAGCCGCCATCATAATCGCTTGAACTTGCTCTAAGTTGTTGACGTTAAATGCTGGAACACCGTAACCGAATTCGGCTGCATGATCTAATAATTGACGTAATGATACTAACATTGTTTCTCCTCAATTTTGGAAGTAAGTTTTAGGAATGAATTTTTAATAATTTTTAGTCACACCTGATTGAATTAGTTCAACTCAATCATTGGCTTACCGACACAGATGATTTTCATCATATTTGTGCCGCCTGAAATCCCTTTCATATCTCCTTTGGTGATAATCACTAAATCACCTTCGCTCACCGCACCTAATTGCAATAATTTCTGAATAATTTTCTCATTCACTTGCACCACGTCAACCCCACAAATATCTACATTAATTGGGCGAACATCTCTAAATAAACTCATTTTAGCGCAAGTGCTGGCTTGGCGAGACAATGCGAAAATTGGGATGCTGGAATTAATCCGCGACATCCACAATGGCGTTGCACCTGATTCCGTTAAGGCTGCAATCGCTTTCACTTTCAAATGATTAGCCGCGTACATAGTTGACATGGCAATCGCTTCGTCAATCCGCCCAAAGGTTTTGGTAATCCGATGGTCAGAGGTTTTTGACATAGGATGCTTTTCAGCTTCACGACAGACACGCGCCATGGCTTTGACTGCTTTATCAGGGTTGATACCGACCGCTGTTTCACCTGATAACATCACCGCATCCGTACCATCAAACACGGCATTGGCTACGTCTGAGACTTCAGCACGGGTTGGAATCGGGCTATCAATCATTGACTCCATCATTTGAGTCGCGGTAATCACGACTTTATCATGTTCACGTGCGGCTTTAATCAAACATTTTTGCGCTGCGGGTAATGATTCATCACCAATTTCCACCCCCAAATCACCCCGAGCGACCATAATGGCATCGGAAGCTTGAATGATTTCAATGTGGTTATCCATTGATTCAGCCCGTTCCATTTTTGCAATAATACTGGCTTTGCTGCCCGCCGCTTTTAATAGTTCACGCGCTTGATGAATATCTTCGGCACAGCGTGGAAAGGATACCGCGACATAGTCCACTTGTAAATCAGCAGCCACTAAAATGTCTTGACGGTCTTTATGGGTCAGCGCATCAGCGGATAATCCACCACCAAGGCGATTAATACCTTTGTTATTGGATAATACGCCGCCAACTTTGACTTTGCAGTTAATTTGTCCATCGACCACATCTTTGACTTTTAAGACAATCCGTCCATCATCTAGCAATAGAACATCGTTTTTGCCGACATCTTTGGGTAGTTGTTTATAAGCAATCCCCACTTTTTCTTGTGTCCCTGCATTCGGCGCAAGTGTGGCATCAAGGATAAATTTATCACCTTCTGCAAGGGTGATTTTATCTTTTTCAAATCGATCGATACGGATTTTAGGTCCTTGTAAATCCGCCATAACACCCACAATACGACCTAAAAGTTTGGCGCGGTCTCGTACTAATTCGGCGCGTTTACGATGTTGTTCGGGTTCGCCGTGTGAAAAGTTAAGTCGTACAACGTCAATTCCTGCTTCAATCATTTTGTCGAGCATGGCGACATCATCAGTAGCTGGCCCTAAAGTAACGACAATTTTGGTGCGTTTAAACATGGTCATTATTAATCTCTCTCAATCCTTGGTGGATTTATTATATTTTTTTATTATTATAGAAATGTTATCA
>JAYQWJ020000429.1:0-2688 GCA_035829175.2 Candidatus Albibeggiatoa psychrophila | reverse complement strand
TTCCTAACATGTCAATTTGACAGCATTTCTTTACCATCAAAAAAACCGCATGAATAACAAGGCTCAATAGATATTTAATATTTTCATCTATAAAAAATAAACCTATGGTCAAAATAAATACTGACACAATGTCATAAAAGTCATTTGTTATTATAAACGTCCAGAATAAAAAACCCTTAAAATTCAAAATATTAATCGAAATTAATTTGTCTGGTCTACGAATTGCTGACAACAGCCATTACATGGTAATAACCTCTGTAGGTCATCATTGAAATGTTAAGGTCTCTAGCTGCACGAGTTAGAGACCTTTTTTAACGTATGGAGTCAGGGAATGGATATAAAAAAACTACACACACATTTAAACCTAAACCGCCGTAATTTCCTCAAAACCACCGCATTAACCTCAACTGCCTTATCTTCTGGTCTCATTTCAAGCAAAACTCAAGCCTATGCCTATGAGCCGTATCCAAAAGATGATGAATTAGAAACCATTGTCACCAGTTGCGCCCATAACTGTGGCTCGCGTCACGCGCTGATTGCACATAAAAAAAATGATGTAATTGTGCGTTTATCAACCGATGATGGACGTTACCAAAAAGATGGCGAATACGGCAAAGATACCGAGGAAGAACCACAATTACGTGCCTGTTTGCGTGGGCGTTCCTATCGACATCGAATTTATTCCCAAGAGCGTTTGCTTTATCCGATGATGCGGGTTGGAGCGCGTGGTGAAGGTAAATTTCGCCGTGCCAGTTGGGAAGAAGCCCTCAGTTTTGTCGCAGAAAAAATGGAATATATCAAAGCCACTTATGGTAATACCGCACTATTAGACCAAAGTTACGCGGGTGCATCATGGGGCGTGTTGCACAAGTCGGATCAAATTGAAGGTTTATTGGGACGGTTTTTAGGCATGTTTGGCTGTCGCACTAACTCGTGGTCTGTGCCTTCTTATCAAGCGACCACTTTTAGCTCGCGCATGACATTTGGCACAATTCGGGATGGTAATGAAGATGATACCTTTGCCCATTCCAAACTGATTATCATGTGGGGTTGGAATCCTGCCTATACTTTTCACGGCGGCAATACCTTTTATTACATGCGTTTAGCCAAACAACGTGGCTGTAAATTCGTGATTATCGATCCTCAACATACCGATTCTGCGTCCAGTTATGATGCGTGGTGGATTCCAATCCGTCCCAATACTGATGCGGCGATGATGGCGGGGATGGCACATTATATTTTTGCCAATAATTTACAAGACCAAGATTTTATTAACAAATTTGTGCAAGGTATGGACGCGGCAACCATGCCAGATTGGGCGAGCGATCAAGAGAATTTCAAAGATTACATTTTAGGAAAATCAGACGGACAAGCTAAAACCCCTGAATGGGCTGCGGAAATTTGTGGCGTATCTGCTGAGGATATTAAAAAGTTGGCGGATATGTACGCGACCACCAAACCTGCGGCGTTAAAAGCCTCTTGGGCACCGGGGCGTAATGCGTATGGCGAGCAATACAATCGGATGGCAGCGGCATTGCAAGCGATGACGGGCAATATCGGGATTATCGGTGGTTGTGCTGAAGGCGTGGGCAAAGGTTGGCACGCGGAATCGGTCGCCTATCCTCATGATGAAAATAAAAATATTTGGTATCAATCAATTAAGTCGGATCGTTGGGCGCATTGTGTTTTGAATTATCCCAATGTGAAGCGTGAGGATGTTGGCTTATGGCCGCGCAGTGATGAGACTGATGGGCAAATTCCTAATATTAAGGGGATTTTCTGGCAAGGCTCAGATTGGTTTAATCAACTGACTAATATTAATAAAGAAATTAAAGCAATTCATAAACTTGATTTAGTGGTTTGTATGGATTCGACGATTACGCCATCGGGTTTATGGTCAGATGTGTTATTCCCTGTTTCAACTCATTTTGAACGCCATGATGTGGCATTACCTTGGTATAAAGGACATTATTACATTCATCGTCCCAAAGTCATTGAACCAATGGGAGAAAGTAAAACCGATTTACAAATTTTCACCGAGCTTGCGTATCGTCTTGGATTTGGTGAAAAATATAATCCCAAAGCTGAACGTAATTACTTTTTTGACAATGATGCAGTGGATGAACAATTTCTCAAAGATTGGTGGGAAAATAAAGTTATGCACCATCAACATGTTGAGATGCCTTGGGAAGAGTTTAAGAAAACTGGGATTTACAAATTTAAGTTGGATCGCCCACACGTCGCGTTTCAGGATAATGTGGAGAAAGGTGTGCCGTGGAGTACGCCTTCTGGCAAAATTGAGATTTTCTCGTCTAAATTGGCAAAATACACCGATTGGACGAAAACTTCTTATGGTCATTATATTCCTGCGATTCCAAAATGGATTGAGCCATGGGAATATCTCGGCAGCGAGAAGACTAAAAAGCATCCGTTCCATTTAATCAGCCCGCATCCACGTTGGCGTACTCATTCGATTTTCAACAATATTGCGATTTTGCGCGAAACCTATGAGCAAGAAGTCACGATGAATGCCAGTGATGCCATGAAGTTAGGTTTAAAAACAGGTGATACGGTTGAAGTTTACAATGATCGCGGCAAAGTGGTTGTGCCTGTGTATGTGACGCAACGTTGTATGCCCGGAGTGGCAGTATTGCATGAAGGGGTTTGGATGGATTTAGATGAAAATGG
>JAYQWJ020000428.1:0-6147 GCA_035829175.2 Candidatus Albibeggiatoa psychrophila | reverse complement strand
GTTTTTGTTTCAATATGAGAAACTCTTGCTAAAGTAGGTCCTTGTGCTAACCAACTTTGAAATAAAGCGATTGCACTAGCATTGCCACAGGCCACTGCTTCAACTCGTCCATCTGTTAAATTGCGCACCCAACCAGCCAAACCTAATTCAACTGCTTTATGATGTGTGTAATAGCGAAATGATACGCCTTGTACTCGACCTGTAATAAAAAAATGTTGGCAGATTTGCATCATAGCGATTCCTTTTTTTAAATCCACATCCTTGTCAAATTGTAGATTAATAGAACTGGTTTGAAATCTTCTGTCATATTAATTTTATACATTGAATAATTGTAACTCTGTTTTTTACAGAATGATTCTATATTGAACTCAGCTTAACGACTTAATTCTTCTCTATTAATTTCACTGTTTTCTATTTGATAATAAAGAAAAATTCCTATTAATAATAAACTAAAAACCAGTCCTAAAATCCATTTTGCACCCCATTGCACATAAGGCGTTGAACCTTGATAAGGTTGCACCATCGCCCGCAAGTTATATATTTCAAATTGTGGTGCTTGCGCGGTAATTTGACCTTGAGGATTAATAATCGCTGAAATCCCGGTATTTGTTGAACGCAATAAATAACGCCCTGTTTCTAAAGCTCGCATTCTGGCAATTTCTAAATGCTGATGTGGCGCAAGCGAATTGCCAAACCATGAATCATTACTCACATTGACCAATAAACTGGCTTCGGGCAAACTTTGCAAAATCTGCTCAGAAAAAACACTTTCATAACAAATAGAAGCCCCAATAATTTGATTAACCGCTCGTAAATTTTGTTGTTTATATCCACCTCTGGAAAATTCAGACATCGGTACATCAAAAAAATTAAGTAACACGTCAACATATTGACTTAAAGGAATATATTCGCCAAAAGGGACGAGGTGATATTTATAATAAAAGGTTTCGGTGTCGCTTAAACCAATAATAGCATTGTAATAAGAGAATTCGCTTTCCTGTACGATAATACCTGTCATAAATTCAGTATGATATGTTTTATAAGCTTGCTTAAGACGTTCTAAATAAGGCTTGGCATCATCATAAAATAGCGGCATTGCGGTTTCAGGCCAAATAATTAAATCTGCCCCCAAATCGCGCTGGGTTAAAGAAAAATATAAACTCAGACTATAATCAATTTCGTCCCATTTCAATGCTTGCGGCACATTGCCTTGAATCAAAACCACATCCATTGGTTTATCAATCGCTTGTGTCCATTTTATTGTTTTTAAATACGCGCCAGAACCCCAAACCGTCATCAATATTAAACTCAACAAAACCCAATGTTTTCGCTTTAAATACAAATAAGCCGCAATACTTGCACTTAAAGCAGTGAGCCAATTTAAACTATAAATACCAAAAATCGGTGCAAAACCTGCTAATGGCGAATCAATTTGACTGTAACCAATATATAACCAAGGAAATCCCGTAAATAGCCAACCTCTAATCCATTCGGTGCTAACCCATAAACTGGGTACGATGAATAGGGCAACAGGTAAGGATAATTTAGGAAAATATCGATTGAGCAAGCCAATGGCAATAGCGGGAAATAAAGCCAAATACAAAATAAATAATAGGGTAATTGCGATTGTACCAAGCAGCGGCAACTCACTAAATTGGTAAAAACTGAGACTGACCCAAGAAACGCCCACCCCAAACATGCCTAAACCAAAAGCATAAGCTCGCCACCATGCACGTTTTGCTGTCGTATTGTGACAAACAATCAGCAACATACTTAAGCCGATAATGCTGACCCAAAACCAACTTGTTGGCGCAAATGCAAGTGGGACGGCACAGCCTGATAAAAATGCGATGAGATTGGGGATATGAGATTTTTGCATGAGTTAGTTTGAAGTGCTTTTTTAGATTTAGCAATCCTAGAAAAATAATCGGGGGATGTTTACGTCTGATATTTAGCAAGTTTAGGAATGTATTTCGTATCAAATCAGACACCGCTTTTAGCTTTCTACAATTTGCGTAAATTCTGCGAATAGAAGACTTCCAACATTTCGCGTTGGACTTGCTTCTTAATCTTTTTACGTTTTGACTTGGAAAAATCGCTGGATTTCTCATCAAACAAATAATTATCTAAATCAAAATCACTCAACATCATTTTGGTGTGAAATATATTTTCTTGATACACATTCACATCAATCATTTGATACCTGTCCTTAGTATCTTTGGCGATATAATTTTGAATGGAATTGATTTTGTGGTCAATGTAGTGTTTTTTACCTTTCTTATCTCGGGTAAAACCTCGAACACGATAGTCCATTGTCACAATATCCGAATCAAAACAGTGGATAAGATAATTCAACGCTTTTAATGGAGAGATTCGCCCGCAAGTGGATACATCAATATCTGCCCGAAAAGTACTAATGCCGTTGTCAGGGTGACTTTCAGGATAAGTATGTACTGTTAAATGACTTTTATCCAAATGTGCCACAATCGCATCAGGTAAAGGACCCGGTGACATGGTATTAGAAAGCACTTCGGATGAAATCGGTTCTTCAGAAATCAGAATTGTGACACTTGCGCCTTGCGGTTCATAATCTTGACGCGCAATATTTAAGATATTCGCGCCAATAATATCCGAAACATTGGTCAATATCTCAGTCAACCGTTCGGCATCATACATTTCGTCAATATATTCAATATAACGTTGGGTATGTTTATCCGTTTTCGCATAACAAATATCATAAATATTAAAGCTTAGCGATTTGGTTAAATTATTAAAACCCTGTAATTGGATTTTTATATCTTTAGGGGTGTTAGGTTTTGGAGGATTGGCTTGCATGGTGTTATCCCAAAGAAAGTGCATAACTCAGCTATTTATACACCCAGTCACGGATATTCAATATTTGCATCTCTGCGAAATACGCGATAATACAAACGAGGTGTTCTGATCACATTCCTAATTCTATAGAACGTTTATGACATTACGCTTTTACTAACGCTTTTACTAATGGAGGATGATAAATAAATTGTACGAGATTAGCATCGGGGTCATAACAATAAAAACTATGTGCGCCATCTCGATGAGTACGAGGTGCTTTTTTGATTGTCACACCATTTTCAACTAAATAGTCATGCCACAAGTCAACTTGTTCAATAGACTCGATAATAAAGCCAATATGGTCTAAATGCTGATTTTTATCAGTTAAGTCTTCGGCAGCCTTGTGAATTGCCACATTATCTGAACCAGAAGTTAAATAAACATTATCAGGATCGGGTCGCCATTCAACAGACATTCCAACGAGGTCTATATAAAAATGCTCACAGGCTTTAACATCAGAGACATTTAAAGCAACGTGGTGCATACCAAGAGTGGGTTTAGGTTTTGTCATTGTGTTGTATTCCCTGACTGGGAAATGCGTTATCAAGGGATAAAAGAAGTGGTGGCTATGGGTGGAATCGAACCACCAACCTCAGCATTATGAGTGCTGCGCTCTAACCGATTGAGCTACATGGCCATTGCTTAAGAGGGCTTGTATTTTGCTATTTTACGATTTAAAAGTCAAGCCTAAAAATGAAAAAAAACACCTTTTATTTAAACTTTCAAACTTTATTATATAAATTAATAGTTTGCCAGTCATGACTGGTATGAGATAATTCTTTTCTTGTCACGCATTTTAAATTTATACCTATTTTTGAGGTCATAACAAATGCCATTTTCATCATCCTTGGTAACTGTCGCACTCCATAACTATATTCATTGAGTATTATTCTCAAATATTTTTCGTATGAAATTGCTCCCGTAAGCGGTCTAAAATCAAAAAAATCCTAGATAACTTTATGTTAAGATAAGGCAGTTACATTGACAAATATAAGATTAACTAAGGGACATCCTGTGAGTGATTTTGAAGGACAAATCTGGGCAACGCAAAATAATGATGATGTAGATTTTGTCTGCACAGTTAAGCGTGTTAAAAATAAAATTCAAGCATTGAATAACAAAAGTCGTGAACAACGTATCGCAGAAGATAAATTGTTGTGGAAGCATCCATCACAAGCTCGCGATAAAACCGATTGGGAAGCAAAAATAGAAACTATTGAAAATAATATCATAAGTTTAAAAACCGATATTGATGTGGATTTTTTGTGGGAAAGTGCGTTAGAACTGGAAATTTCGGAAATTCAAGATTTAGCCGATGTTTATTATGGCAATAATGTCACGGCTGAAAATTTTGTAGCGATTTGGCGCGTTATAGCAGAAGATAAGCTGTATTTTAAGCGTAAAGGCAAAGTCTGGGAAGCACGTACCGCCACGCAAATTGAAGAATTAAAATTGCAACGTGAACGTGAAGAAAATCGAGAGCAAGAAGAAGCGCAAGCCCGTGAATGGATACAAAGTTTACTTAAAGCTGAAGCTCCGCCATTTTTCCCCAGTGCTGCATCAGAACAAAAATTCAAACCCCAAGCGATTCCAGAAGCACTCGAAACTTTTGCCGAACGTTTGGAAGCATGGTTACGCGGTGATAAAGATAAATTAGTCGGCGAAGTAATATCCAGTATTGCGGAAACTAACCGTTTAAGTGCACGTGAATTGGCGGTTGATAGCCTACAAAAAGCAGGGCGGATTCCAATTGATATTGACCGAGATATATTGATTGCGGGCTTAAAATTAGACTTTTCCACTCCTGTGACTGATGCTGCAAATGAAGTTCAGCCATGGGCTGCGCCCACTGATTCAATCTGTATTAATGTTGCTTTTAGTATTGATGATGAAAGCACAAAAGAAGTGGATGATGCCTTAGATATTGAGCGTGATGGTGATGCGTGGAAAGTGACGATTGCGGTGGCTGACCCAGAATGTGTGGTGCATCGCAATGATACCTTAGACCGTGAAGCAATGCGCCGTGGCACGACAGTTTACTTACCCACTCAAACCATTTTAATGATGCCGTCAAGAGTGTCTTGTGATATTGCCAGTTTAAGCGCACATCAACCGCGTTCATCTATTGTGATTCGCGCATGGATTAATGATGATGGTGATGTCATTAATAGCAGCATTGGACGTGAAACCATCACCGTGCAACACCGTTTAGATTATATTGGCACTGATGAAATGATTGAAACAGGCGCGGGAGAAATCGCTGAAAAATTAAAACAATTGGATCAAATCGCGCAAAAATTAAGAGCCAAACGTATCGCAGAAGGTGCGTTAATGTTGCAACGTCCAGAATATCGCATAAAAGTAGCGGATGAACAAATTGTGGTAGACATTGTGCAATTCAATTCCGCGAGCCACAAATTGGTTGCAGAAATGATGATTTTGGGTAATCACTTGGCGGCTAAATATGCTCAACTCAATCAAGTGCCGATTATTTACCGTATTCAAGAACCGCCTGTGCAACCTATAGATGAAGAAATGATGTCATCACCTTTAGCCTTCCAAAAAATTCGCAAGTTAATTAAGGCATCGTCATTGTCTTTACAACCCGGTGGACATAGTGGCTTAGGCTTATCCGCTTATACACAATTAACGTCTCCCTTGCGTCGTTTTGCTGATTTAGTGATGCAGCGTCAATTAGTCGCCCATGTTGTTGGTGAAGAACTGCCTTACGATCAAGATGAATTGTTTAAGGTATTGGCAACCGTTGAACGGACTGCAAAAGAAGCACGTAAATTAGAAAATGAATCTAAAAAGCGTTGGTTTGCGCAATATTTAAAACAAAGTATGCAAAATCAGCCGATTGAAACCCTCGTCATAGAAGAAGTGAAAGGTGGCTATAAAGCGGAAATGCATCCATGGGGAGTTGACGCATTCTTGGCGACACCGAAAAAATTGACAGTCGGTACAAAAGTCACCGCACTAACTGATAAAATCAGAGTGAAGGCTGCCAATATTCGGCTTAAGTTGGCTTAAAATCAAGCGATGGCACAGGTTTATGATTTAGGTTATAAAAAGCTGTTTTCTAATAAAAAATTATTTCAGCAGCTTATCGAGTCTTTTTCAAGACATTGATTGGATGAAAGAGATTGATTATGAGCAAACTGAATTATTAGATAAGTTATTTATTTCAGACCAATACAAAAAACGTGAAAGCGATGTAATCTATAAAGTACGGTTTAAATTCGAAGCTGATTATAAAGACAATGCCTATAT
>JAYQWJ020000427.1:0-5257 GCA_035829175.2 Candidatus Albibeggiatoa psychrophila | reverse complement strand
TTTTTTCTAAAATAACCGAGTGCTATCCAGCATTTACTACCGCTTCAAGTAAACTTTGCAAAGCTTGATGTCCAACGGTTTCTTGTTGTTTATCTTCGCGTAAAAATTTCACCGTCACTTGTTGATTATCTACTTCTTCATCACCTAAAACCAACGCCAATGGCGCACCACTTTTATCTGCTTTCTTAAACTGAGATTTAAAATTCCCGCCGCCACAATGCAGCATTAATCGCAAATTGGGCAAAGCATCACGCAATGATTCCGCTAATTGCATCCCTTGTTGCAACGCCTTATCGCCCATGGTCATCAAATAAACATGTGGCGCGTCCACCTCAGGCAATAAATCATCTTGTTCCAACAAACTTAATAAACGCTCAACCCCCATAGCAAAACCTAATCCATGCACAGGTTTACCACCAATTTGCTCAACCAATCCATCATAACGACCACCCGCACAGACCGTACCTTGTGCACCTAATTCAGTTGTCACCCACTCAAATACCGTGCGATTGTAATAATCTAAACCGCGCACCAAACGTGGATTAATCACAAACTCAATGCCATTGGCAGTTAATAAGCTTTGTAATTGTTCAAAATGAGCTTTAGATTCAGCATCTAAATAATCAAGCAATTTCGGGGCTTGGGCAATCATTTGCTGCATATCTGGATTTTTACTGTCTAAAATACGCAAAGGATTGGATTGTAAACGGCGTTGGCTGTCTTCATCTAATAACGCCTGATGTTGTGTTAAATATTTAACTAAGATTTCTCGATAATTCGCACGAGCCACATTTGAACCTAACGAGTTAATTTGTAATTCTAAATTTTTTAAACCTAACACTTTCCAAAATCGCGCCGTCATTAAAATCACTTCAGCATCGATGTCCGCACCTTCCAAACCAAAGACTTCCGCGCCGATTTGATGAAACTGACGATAACGACCTTTTTGCGGTCTTTCACGTCGAAACATTGGGCCTGAATACCATAAACGTTGCACTTGTCCGTAAAACAAATTATTTTGAATCCCTGCACGCACGCAACTGGCAGTCCCTTCTGGGCGCAAAGATAAACTCTCCGCTTGATTATGTTTATCAGGACGGTCGCTAAAAGTGTACATTTCCTTTTCAACAATATCCGTCACTTCACCAATTGAACGGGCAAATAATTCAGTTTTCTCAACCAAAGGTAAACGAATTTCATGAAATCCATAATTCTGTAAAACCTGTTTAATAACACGCTCAAAATATTGCCATTGTGC
This sequence comes from Candidatus Albibeggiatoa psychrophila, assembly GCA_035829175.2. Lineage (GTDB taxonomy): Bacteria > Pseudomonadota > Gammaproteobacteria > Beggiatoales > Beggiatoaceae > Albibeggiatoa > Albibeggiatoa psychrophila. Next base: position 3,999 of record JAYQWJ020000427.1, on the reverse strand, counting down.
GGTTTGGGTTGGCAATATATCATTCATACCGCGAATTGCTTGAATAGCTTTAGACAAGGCTGGCTTTCCTCTATTATTTCTAGTGATTTTTATCAAGTTTAAGCTATTTTGATGGCATTTAAACAATAATATTCAAGTCTGTAGCATAATCATAATATTACAATGATAGTTTATAATTTTTAATCGATTCTTTAATGTTTGAAAATAACCAAATAAATTAGCGTATAAAGTCATTTTCTACATGTTGAAAACAAGCCACTTAACTCAGACAGAAATTGATTAGAGCTTTTTTAGCATTTCTTAATTATAATTTAGCAACTCCAGCAAGAAATTCACTGAAGTAACGTTTGGCGGATATTGAATCAATTTTAGAAACGTGCCCATATATATAAAATAACACGACGATACTTATCTAAAAATGGCAGCTTGTAAAACAAGTCTCGTACTTCTATACGGCAATTTAGACCATTGCCAGAAACTTTAGCCATGAAAAGTGTTTTAAGATGATATACTTTGATTTATGAATAATATCGTTAAAATATTTTAAATATAGGCGACCAATATAGCAGCTTCAAAGGTAAGTGATGGAGCTAAACCTGCAAAAATAATATGCTTTACCTTATAATTTCCAGTGATATAAAGCAATCCATCATATATTAAACAAAATTGACAACTTAGCTCAGAAGTGCTATCTAAATTATAATGAATTGATAAGCTAGATTGATTAATAGCATGATTCTATTTGAATTTCCGTATTCAATTATTGCACAATAACAGAGCAGGTGAACATTCTGCCGTTGAGGAAGGATAATTGGCACTCAAGATGTCATTTTACTAAATCTAATGGATGACCTCATTTTTAGGATGTAGCAATATGAAAGACGATATGAAAGACGAAGGAAGAAGGTTCATCAGACATCCCGCACAAATTCCAATTCGTATTGCATCAGTAGATGACATAGAGGAAAGTGTACAGCACACTCAGAATGTAAGTTTAGGCGGTTTGGCATTTGAATCTGAACAAAAAATAGAGCTTGATGATCTGATTGAAATATCAATTATGGTTGATCCACAAGTGACATTATTGGGGCGAGTCGCATGGTGTCGACCGAAAGGCGACGATGAAGATGGGTTTGAAGTCGGCGTAGAATTTGTCGAAACCAGTATGGGTAAAAAAGAATACGTAGTTGATGAAATGTGCCTAGTCGAACGTTATCAAAGAGTGTTAGATGCGATTGCAGAAGACCTTGCAAACCCATTAAGTAACTTAATGTTATAAAAGTCGTTGATTTTTGTTGCTCTATTCCCATATTATGCTAGATATTCCCCCTCAACTTGGAGAGTGCACATGAATGAAGAAGCGATAGTAGAAGATTCGCCAGTAATTTTTACTGACAGTGCTGCGAACAAAGTGCAACAATTAATTGCAGAAGAAGAAACTGATGGCTTAATGTTACGTGTTTTTGTTCAAGGCGGCGGTTGTTCTGGCTTCCAGTACGGCTTTACGTTTGATGAAAATACGCAAGATGGCGACACCGTTGTTGAAAAAAAAGGGGTTAAGTTGTTAATTGACGCTATGAGTTTTCAATATTTAGTCGGTGCTGAAATTGACTATAAAGAAGATTTACAAGGTTCTCAATTTGTTATTCGTAATCCAAATGCGACAACAACTTGTGGTTGTGGTTCTTCTTTTTCTGCTTAATCATCCCATCATAGCTCTGAAAAAAAGCACTTAGAAATGTTCCTACGTCAAACGTGGGAACATCCTAAAAATCATTCTAATCCTCATGTTTTGATTCCAAATAAATCCTAATTTATCAAGAAGTTTACTCTGTTTTTACATCAATCACTGTTTGTAAATCTGTAGGCGTATTGATATTGACAAAAAACTGCGGGCAATCAGAAAAATTGACTTCAACGACTTGTTGTTGCTGATACCACGCTTTTACTTGATGTTTATTTTGTTGCAAATAGTTGTGTAAATTATCTTGCAAATCACGCTGCATCAAAGCAAATAAATATTGGGTGCGTTGTCCATCTTGCACGGTACTGATTGAGGACTGGTAGTCAATAAGATGTTGTGCTAAGCGCGATACTAAAAAATGTGGCAAATAGGGTACATCACAAGGTACAAATAAAACATAAGGTGTTTGAGCGGCTTGCAAACCTGTGAGAATACCCGCCAAAGGACCTGCGAAATATCCAAAACTATCATTAATTACAGGACATTGGGTGAGCTTTGAATATTGCGCTTGATTACGGTTTGCATTGATAATGACGTGATTGACTTGTGGGGTTAAAGTGTTGACTAAATGTTGTACAAATGCTTGACCTTGATAGATTAATAAGCCTTTATCCTGACCATTCATGCGCCGACCTTGACCACCTGCAAGTATGACCGCAGTAATGTCTTGAGCAGATATTTTATTCATATTGGTTGTTATCTTGCTGATTTGGATATTCTCTTTTTGGTAATGGTATAAATCATAGCGCAGGAGTGCAAAACTTGTTTTGCAACTGACTATTTTAAGATAAAGCAGCTCTAGGTTTTATAGAACCACTTTTTTTAATCAATACCTTCACCCACTTTTTAGATATTTTCTAATCGATTCAATTCACTGTAAATCAATATTTATTACGATTATTTAAAATCTAGCAATTTAACATAACTGTGGCAAAGGTAGCTGACTTCAAGGTTGAGCAATCCCAACAATTAATAAGCTTTATTTAAAAAATACTCACCAACAGGCAATGGACAAGGTTCATTATTATCACAACGAGTCACTTCCAATTTAGCACGATTATCAGTTTCTGGAGTTAAGGTCGCCTCAATCTCAGCTACTGAAAACTGTGCAGTCAATTGTATCGTCTCTAATTTATTTTCACCTATCAATGCAAACCAATCACCCGCTGCGCCTAACACAATAAGTGCAATATAATCTGGACTAGTGGTAAATGTAAAATAGTTTGATATTTCACTACTTTGCCATAAACCTTGATAAAGATGTAATTTGGGCACATATTGATCAATAAAATCTGTGAAAGATGCGGGTTGAGTATAAATTCCATAGGCATTTTCACCCGCACAAAGAGGTCCAGACTCCTTACCGCCAAAGCTGACTACACCTAATTGCTGCCATTGTCCTGCTTCATCTTGAATAACAAGAGGTCCACCACTATCACCAACACAACTGTCTTTGCCACCTTCTGCATAACCTGCACAAATTGAATACGGTAAAATAATTTCTGCACCTGTATACGCTTGTTGACATACAGCAAAATCAACCAAAGGCACTTGAACCTGTTTCAAAATATCGGGATATACTCGCGCAGAAGCAACCGTGCGTCCCCAACCCATGACCATGGCCAAATTATCGGCATTGAATAAATTGGACTCTTTATCACGTACTATCGAGACAGGTTTAACAGAAGTGACAGGTTCTTTTAATTTTATCAAGCCTATATCAGGAAAAACCACATCATTTTTATCTCGCCAATCAGGATGTTGAATCACTTGCTCCACTTCAAATCGTAACGCCTTTGTTTCCCATTCCCTATAATCATACGCGCCGATAACAACAAAAATTTCATTTGTACCAATTATTCTTGTACCAGCCGTATTATCCAAACAATGTGCAGCAGTCAAAACCCATTGTGGATGAATCAATGAACCACCGCAATATGGTTCGTTATTCCCCGTCTCGTGAATGCTTGCAATCCAAGGATAATGTCCTTCTACGGCATCTTCTCCCCCGACAATTCGCGTTTGTCGTTCTGCAAAAACGTTTGATTGAAAACTCAGCACAATGAGACAAGTCAAAATAAAACGAATACGCATTATTCTATACCTTATAATATAAATGGTTTTAGTTAAAATCAGATAAAAGCAGCTAATTCCTTAATCAATTAGACGGCTTAGTTTAAATATTTTTTCTTGTAACTAGCGAGTCCCAGTATACCAAGCATCAAAATAAGTAACATCGTTCAGAAGTACAAAAC
>JAYQWJ020000426.1:0-7133 GCA_035829175.2 Candidatus Albibeggiatoa psychrophila | reverse complement strand
TGTATCAGAAATGTCTAAAGAAAAAATACGTGATTATTAGAGTAAGATAATCATATTTTATCACAATACGCTGCAAAGCCTAAAAACTAAGCTCATTTCAACCAAGCGTCGAACACAATATGCAAATATTGGGCGAGAAATTTGCTCTTGTTCAAGCTCTTCAAATATAAAATGGTCAAGCAATCAGTTAAATTCAATCCCTAATGATAAAAAAGTATCAATCTAACATCGCAAATTTAAAAGCCTTTGGGTATACTTGAGAGCTTAACTTTTACTCTAAGACACGCCAATTGTTTGAGGAATTAACATGCTAGTCATACCCGCCATTGATTTAAAGGATGGTCAATGTGTTCGCTTGAAGCAAGGACGTATGGATGATGAGACCATCTTCTCCTCTGACCCTGTGGCCATGGCAGGACATTGGATAGAACAAGGTGCTAAACGTTTACATATTGTAGATTTGAACGGCGCATTTGCAGGAAAACCTGTTAACGGTGAAATTATACAAGATATTACAAAAGCGTACCCTGAGATTGCAATCCAAGTAGGTGGTGGTATTCGAGATACTGACACTATCTTAGCCTATTTAGAAATGGGTGTTGCGCAAGTTATTTTAGGTACAAAAGCGATTAATGCCCCTCATTTTGTATCTGATGCCTGTTTAGAATTCCCCGGACGCATTATCGTTGGATTGGATGCTAAGAACGGCAAATTAGCAACAAACGGTTGGTCAAAAATGTCGCATCACACCGCGATTGATTTGGCTAAACGTTTTGAGCAAGATGGGGTTTCAGCCATTATTTATACTGATATTAACCGTGATGGCATGATGCAAGGGCTTAATTTAGAATTAACAGTTGAATTAGCCCGCGCCACGGCTATTCCTATCATCGCGTCAGGTGGTGTTACCACAATTGATGATATTAAAAACCTATGTGATGTTGCAGAAGAAGGTATTACAGGTGCGATTACAGGTCGTGCAATTTATGAAGGCACATTAAATTATGCTGAAGCACAAGCCTTAGCAGACAAATATAAAAGTGCATCAATTTAGTTCTTTTTTGGTATTAGCTTGTTTATCCAGAAATGCCCAAAAGCCTTATATTTACATCTTATTAGGATGATAAATTCTCAAAAAGTAGGAAAAATTAAATGGGTTTAGCTAAGCGTGTTATTCCTTGTTTAGATGTTGATGCAGGTCGCGTGGTTAAAGGGGTTAATTTCGTCAATATCCGCGATGCGGGTGATCCTGTTGAAGTGGCTTGTCGTTATGATGAGCAAGGTGCTGATGAAATTACTTTTTTAGACATTACCGCGAGTTCTGACGAACGTGAAACAATGGTACATGTGGTTGAAGAAGTCGCTAGCCAAGTTTTTATTCCGTTAACCGTGGGTGGCGGCATTCGTAAGCTGGAAGATATTAATCGAATGCTTCATGCGGGTGCGGATAAAATCAGTATTAACACGGCTGCGGTTTTTAATCCTGAATTTGTGCAACAAGCCAGTAGCCATTTTGGCTCACAATGTATTGTTGTTGCGATTGATGCCAAGCAGGTGGGTGATGAGCACTGGGAGGTTTTCACTCATGGTGGTCGTAAACCGACAGGAATTAATGCGGTTGCTTGGGCGCAAAAAATGGTCGAATACGGTGCGGGAGAAATTTTGCTGACCAGTATGGATCGAGACGGTACAAAAAATGGCTTTGATATTGGTTTGACTCGCACAATTAGTGAAACTGTCAGCGTACCCGTGATTGCATCGGGCGGTGTTGGGAATTTAGACCATTTGGTTGATGGTGTAAAACAAGGTAAAGCAGATGCAGTGCTTGCTGCGAGTATTTTTCATTTTGGGGAATATACGGTTGGACAAGCAAAACAACAAATGCAAAAAGCAGGGATTGAAGTTCGCTTGTAACGATTAAAACCATCGCACTGACGTTTATAAAAAACACACGTATCTAATATTGAGGAGTGCAAGATTTATCTTGCCTGTGCAAGTTTGCTTGTACTCCTTTCAAGCTGATTTAAAACCCGACTTCCAACATTGAAAAATTCATCATTTAACTCGACATCAATTTGATTCTAAAAAATAATTTCTCCCATTCGTAGGATTTCATTAGAAGCAATAAAATTCCTTCATCTAAAAACCCGCTATTTTCCCTAGTTATTTAAGCAAATATCATAAAAATGCAACACTTATGTCATATTTTTTTGATAGGCTTGGTTATTTCCCCAAGTTTGTGAGGCTAACATGTCTGTACAAATTGACACCACAGCTAAACAAGATAGTACTGGTCAATTTTCATTTCCTGACAAAACGGATGAGTCTAGCGTGCTACGTCGTTATCCACTGGCTACTATTGAATCTCTTACCATTCCACGGGCATACGTTAAGCCTGAGCACCCTGTTGAGAAAGTGGGTAATATGTTTCTATCGCATCCAGATTTGCAATCGATTCCCGTCGTGCATAAAAAAACACCTGTTGGCATTGTGCATCGTTATCAATTAATGGATATTTATCTCAGTGCTTATGGGCGTGATTTGCATGGTCGCAAGCCTATTATTCAATTTATGGATTCGAGTCCTGTGATTATTGAAGATAATTTGCCCGTGGAAACTGCCAGTAAATTTATTACGCAAAAAATGCAATTCTCTGCCAGCCAAGATTTTATTATTACGCATCAAGGTCAATATCAAGGTATTGGTATGGTGATGGATTTACTAAAAAAAATCACTAATTTACAAATTGAAGCTTATAACGATGCCCTAGCTCAAAAAGTTGATGAACTCGAAAAACGTACTTCCGAACTTTCCGTGGCAAATATGCAAGCCGAAGCTGCAAATGAACAAGCTCGTGTTGCTAACCAAGTGAAAACCCGTTTTTTAGCCAATATGAGTCATGAGTTACGCACTCCGATTAATGCGATTGTGGGTTATAGCGAAATTCTGCAAGAGGAAGCTGAAGAGATAGAACAAGATTTTTGCATCAATGATTTACAAAAAATTCAGAAAGCAGGTCGGCATTTATTAAGCATGGTCAGCGATATTTTAGAAGCAACGAAGATGGCATCTGAAAATATTGATTTAGATTTAAGCAGTTTTAGTTTTTCTGATATGTTGCAAGAAGTCGCCGAGACATTAAGACCCGTAATCGCCGATGCTAATAATAGCTTAGACATTGAATGTGAATACTTTGGGACAATGTATACCGACTTGCCAAAAGTACGACATTGTTTATATAACTTGTTGACTAATGCGGCAAAATTCTCAAAAAATAGTGAAATTATATTGTTTGCCACCCATGAAATAGAACATGATAAAGAATGGGTTATTTTTGGGATTAAAGATAATGGCATCGGTATGTCGCCAGAACAAGTTGACGGTTTATTCAGTGCATTTAATCAGTTAGATAATTCAGCGACCCGTAACTATGATGGTGCTGGTTTAGGCTTGACTATTGTGAAGCAATTTTGTGAAATGATGGGCGGCAGTATTAGCGTGCACAGTGAGTTGAATCAAGGCAGCCAATTTATTGTACGTTTACCGCGCCATGTTGAATAGCCTATGGTTGGGGAGTCTTAAAATTTTTGACATTAAACAATGGCTTGAACAATTTTAAATTCCCCAAGCCAAGTTTATGAAATTTGAATATTATTTAGCCCAAAAAATAAGCTTGGTTTAATTCAACCCAGCCAAATGAAGTAAGCATTTAAAAATTCTAGATAATGTGGCTCAAAAACTGTCCATAGTATTGAATCAATGATTTACGTTTTAGCGCAATATGAGATACTTAAATTTTAAGCTTCTGTCTTAGGTTTCGTAAGTGAGCCGTTAATTTCCAAGAGTTTGAATTTTCAATTATTTCTAATTTCTTGGTTAATTCCATATTGTATTGCTTTTGTGCATCTAGCTGTTGATGCGCCATTTGTAGCGTATATTGTGTATCTTTGAGTTCGTCACGCAATAAACAATGTTCATGTGAATGTTGCCATTTTGCTTGCCAATAACGGGCTTGGCGAATCCCACGCTCGTCTATGTACATATCCGTAGATAATTTGGCTTGTTGTTGCAGTTGCTTTAATGGCTCGGTTACATTTGACCAGTAATATTGTTGAGCGAGTTGTTTAACACCTTGTTGAAATTTTGAGTAGTAATCAGCATCGTGCATGGTTTCAATGGCATCCATCCATGCTGTTGTACTTTTATAGTCTACGACAATGCCCGCCTTATAGCGTTGGATTTGTTCAGCAAAAATATCGCCTTTAGTGGTAATGATTGGCTTGCCTGTCCATAAGTAATGCAGAATTCGGGTGCGAAATGAGTAATGGGTTTCTAATGTATCGAAATGAGCTGATATGCCAACATTAGCATCTAAAAAGTAGTTATGTACTTGATCATAAGGAATCCATCCTTCTTGAAACAGGACTTGATTGCCATATAATTTAAGTTCTTTTGCTAGAATTTCTGCCTCATTTTGTATGGGCATAGGCGGAATATCAGGGTTAGGGTGTTTTGTACCTAAAAATACCAGTTGAATATCGGGATATTGTTTGGATAATTGGTGTATGGCATTGATTGGCGTTAGAGGGTCAAACCATTGCCAAATCCCACCACCCCATAATAAAATAAAACGATTATCATTGTCAGTTTGACGTAAAGCAGAAGCGGTATATTCTGGTGTATTGTCAGGTAGACCATAAGGAATAATAAGCACTCTTTGCTTGATGTTTTCATAAGTATAGGGGTTAATGCGTCCAAGAGCGAGTAAATGCCCTAGCCATAGGTCTCTTTGGCGTTCACTGGCGCATAGAAAGTAATCTGCTAGCTCCAATTGTTGATTGAGCATGTTGACTTGTTCAAAAATACGCGGAGTGGCTTCATTTGGCTGCCAATCTTTATGTTGTTCCAAGCCTTCTAGTGGAATGGGATCGTAGAGGTCGGTAATGAGAATTTTCTGACAGCTTTTAAGTTGTGGATAAACATCAAAAATATAACCCTGAAAAATGATAATATCATGTTGTTGAATGAGGCTGTCAATATTGCTTTGCTGATGTTGAATTAAAGTAATATTATGCTGTTGTGGTATAAATGTCGAATTAATTGCATTAGGTGTTGCTAATGTGACAGGTGTTTGACTTAGTTGTTTGGCAAATTCCCAGTAACGGATTGCAGGCCCCGCCATGCGTTCACTAATAATATCTGGAGAAAGAATTAATATACGGTTCGGCATTTTTTATGACTTTAAGCTTGATATGGTTATTTTTTGAATACTAGGACTATGTTATCATAAGCTACTTGGATAATTTGCTTCTTTAAAAAGATTTTTGAGCGGGTATTTTTAGATAATTGTTGATTTCAGACTTAATATTATTTGCTATTTATGTATTTATTATAAAGTTAATAAGTGGTATAGCGTTTGCCATGGATATTTATATATAAAAGCAATTTTGCCAGTTGTATTTCTGCAACACTTAGTGGTAATATTCAATGACTGTTGCGAAAAAAACTTATAGTGTTGTATATTGACAAGTGTGATGGTGTTAGATAACATCTAATCCAAATCCAGTTGTACTACTAAAAATAGTGAATCAACTTGTTTACTATGTAATACAACGTATGGTAAATTTGCAGTTAGCAGGTTTGCTTTGACTCGCTAAGCATATTAGTGGACCGATTTTTGTTTTGTAACTTCTCAAGAGAGGACTTCATCAATGAAGAAACTTAAAAAATTAACAGCCGCCGTTGCGGTCGCACTAGGATTAGGTTTTACCGCACCTAATGCAAGTGCCGTAATTGAAGTTGAACCGAGCGGCTCAGGGGATGCATTACAGTTTCCTCTTTATATCGCTAAGTCTGGTTGGGAAAACTACTATGCGATCACTAACAATAGTGGTGATTGGATACAAGGTCATTTACGTTTCCGTGGTGGTGCGTGGTGCGCTGAGATGCGTGATTTTGACGTAATCTTATCTCCGGGTGATGTGTTTGTATTCCGTGTCGCTGACGTTGATGGTGATGGCTATGGTGAGCTTGACATGTCTTTAGACCCTTATAACTTTATGTATACGGGTATGTTAGAAGCAAATAACCAATGGTTTGACCCTGCTGATGGTGATCAATTACGCCCTTATGGTAATTTGACCCAAGGTGAAAACACCTTAACTTCACGTTGTAAAGATACTAGTGACAGTGGTGACGGTAACTACTTTCTTAGCAATGATTTTACTGGTCGTCAATACTACCCTTGTTCGGATTTAGACACTAGCTCATTAATTGATTCTTCTATTACTGCATTCTATGATGGTGGTATTGCTGCATTTGAGAACAGACACCCCGGTCGTATTGAACACCAAAAAACAATCGGTTATATTGAGTTCATTGGCGAAGGTGTTTTAGAAGGTATGACCCATGCCATCATGGCTAGCTTATTAGGTTCTGATGCACCTGCTAATACCAATGTATCATATCCTACTAGCCGTCCTCGCTTACATGATGGCGTGACAGAGCATAAAAATGTCAATATAGATGCTCATCAAACTGACGTATTTAGTGGCAGAGGCACAAATTTATGGCAATGGACCAATGCTGAAAATGGTTTTGGAACTGATGCTGATGATGACAATAATGGCACTATTGATGTTGTTGAAAATACGAACCTATTTGACGATGATTTAGGTGCACGCGACGTACTTAATGTATTAACGGGTACTGGTTTTGTATCTGTAGTAGGTGGAAATGCCGCTGCATATAATTCAGAAGCATACATTAATTTCCGTACTGCAGGTGCTAATCGTCACCGTATTGAAAACTACAGAACTGTTGCAAGATTTGCTGGTGATACATTAGGTGCGCCTATTGATGACTTTAATCTTGATGGTGTAGTAGATAATAAAGGCTTAAATGCAAATGCTGTACAATACAATGCTGATAGAAATCCTGATTTAGCTGCCGTTATTATTCATCATGAAGATGGTGCTTCATCTGCAAGTGCTTCAGTTCCTGCCGGTAACTATGTATACTCTGATGCTGATAATGATGAATATGAAAAGAGCATTAGCTTTAATAATACTTGGGGTCCAACTCTAGCTGATGGCGATGACTATGACTTAGATACTTTACGTCCAGGTAGTGTA
>JAYQWJ020000425.1:0-3024 GCA_035829175.2 Candidatus Albibeggiatoa psychrophila | reverse complement strand
AAATCAATTTTAAACCGATATTCATCGTCTATTTTTTCGATTAATTCCAAACGTTCTAAACGTGTTATCACATCCTCGCCATCATCAATACCAATAAAATTATCAATATTGGAAAGCGTTTTTTGTTTAGCAAGATGGCGCAAAAACTGCCGACCATTTTCCTCTGCTTTCTGATCAAAAATAGCAAAAACCATCTGTCCCGCTTCAATCACTTTAGGAATACTATGCTCAACATCATCAACCGTGACTGAAAAACGACTTTTCAAATCTTGGGTATTTTTAATCGCAACAATTTCACGACACATCGCTTGAATTAATGCGGGATGACCTTGCGTGAGTTCTAAAATACGTTGCGTGGCTTGCGCTTGATAATGTAATTCAAAATTTGTTACGGGATGTTCGATTAACTCTACGGCTTCATCCTGATCTAAATACATTAAGTGCCTAAATTCCATACGATTAGCTAACTGCGGCCATCGCTGAAATTCACGTTTACTTTGAGAAGTAATAATCATTTGAAAGTTTGGACGATGCTGAATCCAATTGCTAAACGCATCTAAAATAGCTTCACTAAAATCTGATTTTTTACCACATAAAACATCATCAAGCTTAGCAAACTCATCTAAAGTCAATAATAAGGTTTTATCTCCAATTATTTCCTGCACTTGGTCAAGCCAATCATCAAAAATAGATAAAGTGTCAGTTTCTAACTGTTGCTTGGTTAAACCGGGTAATTTCAAATCATAAAAACGTTTTGCACCACGATACATATCTTTGCTAATGCGTTGGAAAAAGCCTGCCGTATTGCCACCAAGAGAAATAGCCCCTTGTAAATCAACAAATAAAATTACATAACCTTTTGGATTGCGTAATAAACCAATCAAATTCAATAATAAAGACGTTTTACCAATCCGATATTGACCATGTAGAAAAACCGAAATATCATGCGTAAACAAGGAGTTTTTTAATTCATTGACAATCGTTTTACGCCCTTTAAATAAACCAGAGCCTGCTTGCAAAGGTTGCCCAACAATATAAGGCGATTCAATAAATTTATCTTCATCCATCAAATCATGTAAATCCATCCTATATTTATCTAAATTTTTATACCACTGCTCTGCATAAGGCAATAAATAATTTTCATTACTGTTTTCAATCGCTTTAATCAGTTTTGCGACTTCATCACGTTGTTCTGTGGTATGTAATATTTTCTCATTAATATCGCTGAGTCTTTCAGCCCTATCTAGGGATTTACTCAAATTAATAAAAATATTTAAATCTTTTGTACCTTGGATTTTTTCACGATGCAATCGTCTCATTTCCACAATAGATAAAGTTGATTTCTCTAATAAACAAGTATCAATTAAGTGATGGTAACAGCCTAATTGCTCAAGTTTTTCCAAGGCTTTTTTAGCTTGTTCAGGTTTTTTGTCTAAAATAAGCAATAAGTGCTCTTTTAAGTTAATTGACCAATGCGCATAATCAGTCAAAAATGCCGTATTTAAATGTAGTAAATTAGGATTTTCGCTGCTTTTATCCCGAAGATACAAAACAGGGTTCAAAAGTAAAGCAATGGGGCTGAAAATAAATGCGCCTTGCCAAATTGAAAAGCTCAAACCTGCAATTACAGACGCGAGACCTGTTGCTAAAAAAGGTGTTATCGCATCCAGCGACAAATGATTTTCACTGCCTTCTTTAGCCAAAGCAATCGCTAATACTGTCCACAATATGGTGGCAACCAACGCACTAGCAACGGTAACAGCTATATTAGCTTGTTCTGTCGTTGTTTTAAAAATCATTTTAATCGCTAAATGAGGCAAGGCAATCGCTGCCCCCAACAAAATTGCATAATTAAATCCACGTACTAAACCAATTGCCCAACCCGATGTATCGGCATAAAACATGGCAATGCTAAAAAAGGTTTCCAATATCACCAAAATACTATAAAACCATAACACCGTCGGATTAAGCTGTTTTTGGGTCAATTTAATAGTTAGTATAATAACAAGTAAACTGAGTAACATTGTTATGCCAATAGTGATAGCAATATTATCGGAAAGTGGCACAAGCAAAATGAGAGCAATACCAACCAAACCTGCTAAAAACCCCCAAACTACTAACCCTAAACTACTGATTTTAAATTTAATTCTTTGTGTATTTGCGGTTTGAATAAACACGTTACCAATAACACCCAAAGAAAAACATAAACTGATCACATGCCAAATCGATAAATAACCTTGAGCAAGCAAAAATGCACCTACAATTGTTAATAATAAACTTGCGACTAAGCCTGAAATAAAGCTATTTAATAAACCTACAACAATAGCAGAGCTAATGCCAAAGATAAAACTACCGATGGCAGCAAAAAAAACTTGATTTATTTCATAAGGATAAGAATCAAAAAAATCTAAAATATATGCTAGAAAAAACAAGCTTGAAGCTACTAGAGATGGAAAAATGGAGTAGATTAATAATAATCGGATAAAAGCCCACTTTTTCCAAGTTTCAGAGTTGACATGAGTAAGACAAAAATCGTAAGAAAGGGATTGAACTTGATGCTGAGGACAAAATTGATCAATACAATTACGCCAAGCAGAAGGCTTAAACAATGCCCAACCAATAAGTTGAAAAGCGGCTATAAAGAGGTTATTTGACAAATTTGCTGCTAAAAACCTATTTTTGTTCATTCGCTTATCCTCAATAACTTAACTATTTTGGCTTGATATTTTACTTATTTTTTGCAGTGCACTGTCTTGCCAAGTTTGACCGGTTTCTCCCTCGCACATTGACTCATAAAGTTCATAGCAAAGTATTTGTAAAAACAATGGTTTATTTTGACTATGCTCGATAATAAATTTACTATCTGCATCCTTAAATTTCTTGGGTGACAATGCCATCAATTGTTTAGATTCAGCTTCAGAAAAGGATTCTAAATGAATCACATCACCAAAAATATTAAAAAACTTGGAAGAATTACCTTCAAATTCAAAATATTGTGGATTTTCAGTTGAAGTTAAAATAAAT
>JAYQWJ020000424.1:0-3356 GCA_035829175.2 Candidatus Albibeggiatoa psychrophila | reverse complement strand
ACACGTTTTTTTAACATTAGTTAATAATTTAGTTAATAAAAATGTAGATTGCAAGTTGCTGTTATTACCCCTAGAAAAAATATTGTCAAACCAAAGTCCTTTATATAAAGCCGCCTGTTGTCTTTGATGCTTTAAGGCTTTAGAATCTGATTAAGCTTATCACCGTTTAAAAATATCCATGCGCCCTGCCCCAAATTTATTTTACTTATTGTTTTTGTGGATTTTGATGGCTGTTATCGTCATTTTTGCACCTATTTTGGCATCATTGTGGAAATTGATAGGGGCGATTATATTGGGCGTTGCATTGTTGGATGCTTGGAAGTTGTATTGGGTGAAACCGTTGCAAATTGAAAGAAAAGCCGCAAGTTCATTGGCGTTAGGCGTTTGGTCAGAAGTTAGTTTGCAGTTGCGTAATCCTTATTTTCAAACCCAAAAAGTTGAATTATTTGATGATTATCCGTTACAGAGTCAATTTGAGGCTTTACCACAAACCCTATTGGTCAAACCGCAACGCTCCGTTCAAACTCATTACCGCATTTGCCCAGAACATCGCGGTAATGCCCAGTTTTCAGGCACACATTTATTAACCTACTCGTCACTCGGTATTTGGAAAAAATATCAGTATGTTAAGCATGAAACGCCCATCAAAGTGTATCCAAATTTTGCCGCTATCACTAAGTATGCTTTACTCGCAATGGAAGATCGTTTAGGTCAAATTGGGATTAAGCAATTGCAACGGCGTGGTGAAGGTTTGGAGTTTCATCAGTTAAGAGAATATCGCGCGGGGGACACCTTACGCCAAATTGATTGGAATGCGTCGGCACGGATTAATAAGCTTATTTCTAAAGAATATCAAGATGAACGTGATCAACAGATTATTTTTTTACTGGATTGTGGGCGCAGAATGTGGACGCAAGATGATGCACTTTCACATTTTGACCATACTTTAAATGCCATGTTATTACTGACTTATGTGGCTTTACGTCAAGGCGATGCGTTGGGTTTAATGACGTTTAGCGGTAATGAGCAACGTTGGTTAGCCCCCAGAAAAGGCTTGAGTTCGGTTAATGCCGTATTGAATACCGTATATGATTTACAACCCAGCTTAAAAACCAGTGATTATTTAAATGCCGCGAAAAGTGTGACCACGCGCTTGAATAAACGGGCATTGATTATTTTAGTAACCAATTTGCGTGATGAAGATCATGAGGAATTGATTCCTGCCATGAAGTTGTTAAAGCGTCGGCATTTGGTTTTACTCGCGAGTTTGCAAGAAACGGTTTTAAATGAAGTGCTTGATAAACCTGTCAATCAATTTAAACAGGCTTTGCGTTATGCTGCAACTCATGAATATTTGTACCGCCGCCGTCTAGCGCATGAAGCTTTAAATCGTCATGGCGTATTGTATTTGGATACCGAACCTGAGCTATTGCCTATCTCTTTGGTGAATCGTTACTTGGAGATTAAACGTAGTGGCGTGTTGTAATGAACCTGAAATTGTTTGCTTTATCTTTGGTTTTTAATGTGTCGATTTTCTTTGTATGCGGTTATTTTATCATTGATAAGACGATTTCAGAAAGCATGATGAATATCATTCTGGCGATTATCAGCTTATTTATTATCATTGAACATACCAAGCTGCTTTTTACTATCTATGGTCATAGAAAATATTTTGCAAAACTGAAACAATCTCATGACAATATTTTTTACATCAGCAATATTATGTTTTTTATGTATTTATTTTATAGTGCGATTTCCTTAGCTGCTGTCATTTATTATCCAACATTTCCTAATATCTTTGGTTTATTCATTCTTATTTTTGTATTTCATTATTTTATATTAGCTACAATTATCTTGGTGTGTGTTTATGCTTTGATAAAAATGGGTTTTAGGTATAATTTGAAAGACTTGAATAAAGTGAAAGAATTTTTAAAACAATTATCACCTCAACAAAGTGTATCCAGTGATGGTCATCAAAATTATGGGGAAAACCGCTTAAGTTCTATTGAGATAGATGCGATTGATGATGTTTTTAAGAAAACCATGCGCAAAGAATTAAGAACAGAACTCCAATCTATTTTATATCGTATTTTATTACCGTGGAGTCGATTGTTTAGTTTAGCCAATGCGATTATTTTATCTTTGCTATTAGCTAAAATCACTTGGAATTTCTGATTTTGGATGTGCGACTGCTGGCAAAATAACAATGCGCTCCTGCATTTATATCCGATCAATCAATATTCGATTATTACTTTGCCGCGTCCTAGCACCATTTCTAACTGGGCAATAAAATCATCGCTTGGCACGACTTTCCAATGCGTACCCAAACGTAATCGAATTTCGGCATTTTTATTTTGATAGCTGATTATAACAGGGCAAGCACCTTTACTTGCTTTTACAATATTGAGAAAGTCTTGAGTAAAATTTTTGTTGATTTGCTGTTCCGTTATTTGGATAACGATGTATTTAGCAGATTTTTCCCGCGCCTCAATAAAGGTCATGACACTGTTCACCATCATGCTAAAGCCGCCGCTATATTCATCTTCTTTAATTTCGCCTTCTAAAACTAAAATGGTGTCTTTTTCTAATTTACTTTGCGATTCAGTATAAAGCGTGGAATACATGGTGGCATCCAAACGTCCTGTATTATCATCCAGTTGCACAATCGCCATTTTGCCACGTCGGCTATTCACAATCCGCACCCCTAACAGCAAACCAATCACTTTCACAGTTGAGCCACGATTTGTGGGGCGCACTTTGGATAATGTTGTATAAGAAAAGTTTTTTAATTCATCTCGATATTGGTCAATAGGATGTCCTGTTAAATACAAACCTAAACAATCTTTTTCACCATTTAAACGTTGAATGTCTGTCCATTCGGTTACATTTTCTGCATAAGGAATTTTTTCTTGTTCCTGTTCTTGTGGCGCGTCGAACATACCAAATAAGCTATTTTGTCCCGTATTTTTATCGCTGGCATGTTTTTCAGCCAACTTAATCGCAGTGTCTAATGATTTCATTGATACCGCTCGACTCACGCCCATATTGTCGAAACAACCTGTTTTAACTAAGGCTTCTAGCACCCGACGATTGACTTTGCGTAAATCTATTTTTTTACAGAAATCAAACAAATCACTGAACGACTTATTTTCTTTGCGTGAGATAACGATATTTTCAATTGCATTCTCGCCAACGCCTTTAATCGCGCCCAAACCGTATAAAATCGTGTTGTTATCTTCAATGGTGAATTTATAATCACAGTAGTTAACATGCGGTGATTTGACCACTAATTTCATTTCTCGACAATCGTCAATCAAGCCCACGACTTTATCAGTGTTATCCATATCTGAAGACAA
>JAYQWJ020000423.1:0-4889 GCA_035829175.2 Candidatus Albibeggiatoa psychrophila | reverse complement strand
GTGTACCAACTGCTTCGGCATAACCGCCACAACCGGCTTTTAGTTCACCAGAACCAACAGATGACTCTACATTAGAATGAACAATAACTGAACCTCCACGTCCACCATAAGCACTACCTTCAAAATAATTTGCCCAATTGCTAAACAAATCTGCATCACCACCATTACCTGCTACTAGAGAACCAGTATTGGTAAATTCATTGGGAAATATACCTACATGGCCACCATCACCACCCAAAGCATTCAAAGCATCTATTCCGTTGCCCCTAAGAACATCTGCAATGTCAGAAACCAACATGTCATCATTGCCACCTTTTCCTGTTGCCATAATATCTCCATCATTGATAAAACGACCAGCAAACAGACTAATACTACTACCGGCAGTAGCGTGTTCTATATTTGTGCCGACAATTGCAACATCAGTACCATTCTCAGTTCTAATCGTACCTTTGTTATGGATAACAGGTGCAGTAATCACAACATGATTAGGAGTCGTACCCGAATTATTCGGGTGAGTTTTGAGAGTACCTTCAATGCACAAACCATCTACTGAAATTTCAGCATTACCTTGAGGTAACTGCATTTCATGTTCTGACTGGATAAACACAATGTCACCAGGTACAGGATTACGCATTTTATTTTTTGCGTCTCTCCAGAACGGACTAAAATTGCCAGGACCAGTAGGAGTCTGCCATATTCCCGAACTAGCAGAAATGAGAGTAGCATTACTGATGTTACAAACATCAGTATTTGACGATAAAATCGCAGAAGGTCGTACCATCACAACGATGTTTCTGCTGTCTTCTTGACCATTACTATCTTTCACAGTCAAAGAAGCATCGTAAGTACCAGGGTTTGCGTAGCCACCTTTTTTGGTGAGAGCGGGTAAATTTACAAGTAAATTGTCATGACCATCATTGAAGTATCCACCAGTAGGAACTGTATGAGTAACGATTTGGCTATTATCACCAAAATCTAGTTCGTATGTGGTGGCACTACTTTGAATTTCATTAGAACTGTGGTGGTGGGTTTTAGTTTTGCAACTAAATTTAAAAGGACCAAATTTCTTGCATTTTTTTTCGGTCGTAGTCCAACGCCGAACATAACCAACACCTACACTTATGTTTCCAATACTAACACTATCTGCCTGTGTACCAGTCAATTCTGCGGGACTATTAATTAGTATTGCAGATGCAGAATGACTTGCAAACGCACCAACCAGTACACTAGAGGCAATGAGGTGTTTTAGTGAAAAAACTTTCATCATTGTTTTCCTAAATTAGTAAAATTGAGTGAATAATTAACTTCACTTGGTATGCTATACTCATCACTGCTAAGAACTGAACATTTAATTTACCTTCAACAGGCTCTGGCAACAGTGGAACAACAGGCTTATGTCGCGTACTGTTGGGAGTCTGTCAATGCCAAAGTTAAAAGTTCAGTTTTTGGCGGTGGCGAGTATATCTATTAGTAATTGACATACGCCTATTATTAGAAATAGCGAGTCATTTGACATTATCACCAGTTATTTAAATATCTTGCGTAATTGTTTTCTCCTATAGTGATATTAGATAAAACCGAGTGAATAACTATAGTCAATTTCATATGACTTCATACTGAAAACAACATAAAAACCTCTATATTTTTATCATGTTTCAAGCTAAGTCCAGTATGAAATCAAATGAAAAGAACTATAACTTCACTCGGTATACTATCTAATTAGTAATTAACACAAGCCCTATTAGAAATGGCCAGCCCCTCGACATCATCATAAGGTACTTCAACATTTCGCGTTACCAGCGACTCACAATTAGCGGCATCAAACGCATGTAATTGAAAACCCGTTCGATGAGAACCCAGTAATAAATAACCTTCTAACGAAATAGCAGGCGGTAGGGTAACTAATGCCTCAGTTTTTTGAGGTAAGTTATTACAAAGCATTGCTGCTTTACCCGTTTCTGGCACGTATTCCCATAATTGAGAACCTATGGAAGCATAAAGTGCTGACTCATTGTTATTCCACGTTAAATCGCCAACCTTGAAAGTAAAGGGAACTAACAATGTACCTTCTCCTGTTTCAGGGTTAATTTGCCCTAAGCCTTCATGTTCAGCCCACGCCCACAATGTCGCGTTTTGATCAAAGGCAAGACTGGTTACACCTTGAAAGCCGCTTGCACCAATAGGAATTAACTTACCCGTCTCAGGATTGAATTTGTACAGATAACCTTTAGGATTCCCCAATGCGTTATCACCGGATGCCACAAAGATATCGTCAGTCAATGGATGAACTGCCATGGCTTCAATATCGCATCCTTTACAAGGTTCCCCTAATTGACGAGTCGCATTTTCCAGAAGTTCATGGACAAAGAAATAGCTATCATTTAGTGCTTTATCTTGCACGCCATATAGCCTACACACTGGTGGTCCACCAAATTGAACTGCAGATTTCACTTCTGCAATGAACTCCATCTGTTTAGTTGAAATCCCTTCTGAATCAATACTTTCAATAACATAATAGTAAGTCTGATTCAGCATGATGCTTTCATCCGTAAAGCTATAGGTAGCACCCCATTGTGCATCGGATTGAGCCGGGATCATTTCAGCATTGATTTGAGTTAAATTAATCAACTCTCCAGCTTCATTTTTCTCAGTCGCACACCAAACGTTAAAGCCTTGGTTGTTAAACTCTGCAACCGTTGCCCAACTCAATACAATATGCGAATCATGCGTTGCCCCGACTAGGTAGTCTAATACTAACCCTGGCGGACTGATGCAATCATCTCTTATGGGTGGGTTGAGTGAATCGCGTGGACTACGCCGGTTACCCCTTTTACCGTTTTTCTTAGGCTCTGTCGCAGCTGCAACTTTATTAGCCCCGTTTTCGACTTTACCCGCAACATCAATTACTTTATCTAAAAATGCATTAATTGCAGGAGAATTTGTCTCTAAATAAAAAGCGGCTTCTGCTGTAAACGCAGAAATTGCACATAAAACTGGACAAAGCGGCGGAAAAAGAGGGGCAACAATTGCTGTAACAAAACTAATAACCTTCAGTGCCACAATAACAATAGGCAAAGCTTTTTTGATAAATATTGCTACTTTCTTAATAAAGTTTGCTACTTTAGCAATAAATTTGGCAATTTTATTAATGAACTTGCCGATTTTTTTGAAGATATTCCATCGTAGTTGAGGCACTGCTAAACAGCTACCGCTTTCATTATCAATAACGGTGTAATTTCCTGCTTGATCAATGTGAACGGTTAAGTTTTCAACTTTATCCTCAACGACATAACTACCATCAACTGGATTGTAAACTGCTACCAGTTCTGGAAATTCCTGATCAGTAATGGCATAAGTTTCATCTTCATTCAAGATCAGTTTTACACCAGCAAACTCCGTATCTGTGACAATTTTTGTACCATCAGGAGCGACTGATAACATTGTATCTGGAAATTCACTATCAGAAACCAGCAAATTGCCATTATCATCAACTGTCATCACATGAGTAGGAGATTCAGAATCAACAATAGTATAGTTACCATCGTTATCCAACGTAGTGGTAATAGTTGGTTCTTGTGGGTTTACCAAAGAAATACTACCATCTGAATTTTTAGTCACATTAAATACGTTTTCTGCACCAGTTGTAGAAATGTTTTTACCTACAATAACAGTAAAGTTATCTTTACCATCGCGTGCTTTCCTCGTATTATCAGCAGTACCTCCTCCAAGGGAAGTAGAAGTGTTAGGCCCAAGAAAAACATCAGCAGTATTATTATTGCCTACGTAAGTTTCAACATCAGTTTGCTGAACTTGCATAGGCGCTAATTTTTCTGCCTCATAGCCTTCAGCTTTAGGCGTTACTCTCAAACCATATTGGTTGTTGTAAAGAACATAGCTATTATCTCTATTCTTTACAAAAATGTCCTTGCTATTACCTGAAAACCCAAAATCGACTTGTACAGTTTGTACAGTTTGTGTTACAGATATTTTATGAGGTGGCATAAACCATTTAGCATAAATTGGAGTAGTCAACTCCATTTCATTTAAATCAATGGAGATTTCATAATCACCCACATGTCGAGCTGTGAAATAAAATTCACCTTTCTCATTAGTAGGCGTATGGAAATTTCCACCATTTAGGTCTTTTAAATAGACATCATGACCAACCCGCACTGGTTCATCAGGGTCATATACCCCATTTTCATTAGCATCAAGAAACACGACACCAACGATGTACGAATTATTGGCACTTCCCATAATTGGGAAAGCACTCAATAATACTAGAGCTATTAAACTCACAAATAGCCATTGCCCAAAATCACATGAGCAACTAATGGCGCGGTTGTTGCTTTTTTTAAGCATGTTTACCTTTTTCTTTGCATGAATTAAGTTAAATAATTGATTTATTCAAGGATATAAAAAATAAAACGGTTAATTCCTACACAACAAAGAATTAGCCATTTCGCCTACCGATGTTACCGAAACGGGTCATATCGGCACCCCTGCAAAATAAATTGTCGGTCAAACCTCTCAGACTTTCTAAGGCCCTAAAAAGTTGCCACCCGACACCGCTTGAAACTTGGGGTATGTGTTTTAAGTGGTTGTGCAAGTTGAATCAGTTATCAGTTAAAGTGTGTTTTACGTCATTTTTTGCGAGAGACGTATTAAACCAGAACATATAATAACAAGTCATGTTATAAAAACATGTCACATCAAATGTCACTTAATACACCTTCAGCAATAAAGATTGGAACAAATTTTGTTGCTTATTAAAATGCAAAACCGTTATCACATCAGTTATCAGTTATAAATTAAACTGCGATTTAATTTAATTAAAATAATTGATGGGCGCTCATGATAACGGGTGTTTTTAATTCTCGCCTTGATCT
>JAYQWJ020000422.1:0-6451 GCA_035829175.2 Candidatus Albibeggiatoa psychrophila | reverse complement strand
GTATAAGTTGTTTTATCTTAAAATGGTCACTTGCAAAACCAGTTTTGCATTCCTGCATCACGGTTTAGATTATTATTAACTTTAAATTGCTAATTTTTGGTCTATGTTCAATATACGTGGGGTGAAACCAAGGACTGACATGTGATGAAATCGCCAGCCCTTGTTCAGATTATGAATGATTAACTTTCTTCATCTTCTATACATTTTGCGTAACCCGCAGCATCTAATAAACTGTCAAGTTCCGCTTTGTCAGCAACTTCTAATTTGAAAATCCAACCATCTTGATAAGGACTGCTGTTTACTAATTCAGGTGTATCGCTTAATTCTTCATTTACAGCAATCACTTTACCTGTTAGTGGACTGTAAATGTCCGAAGCGGCCTTGACTGATTCAACAACACCACATTCAGCACCCACAGTGAGTTCGGCATCCATTTCAGGCAATTCTACAAAAACTAAATCGCCTAATAATGCTTGTGCATGGTCAGTAATACCAACGATGACAGTGCCATCACCGTCAACATGTATCCATTCATGTGAATCAATATATTTTAAATTGTCTAAAATTTCGCTCATATAATGAAGCCTCGCTAATGGTTAAATATCAATACAAGCCTTGCCATGTCGTACAAAAGGGGGTTTGACAACTTGGGCTGGAATTTGTTTATTACGAATCGCTACTTTGACTTCTTCATACACACCTGCGGGTAAGCGTGCAAAGGCAATAGAAATGCCTAATGTTGGTGAATATGTACCGCTGGTGATTTCGCCTTCAGTGCCTGCTTCATCAACATAAACAGTCTGATGACCACGTAACACGCCTTTACCTTTCAGTACAAGACCCACTAATACATTATGTTCCGCATTGATTTTTTGTGCTTCAAGTACATCTCGACCAATAAAATTGCGCTCAGTCGGTTTCCAAGCAATCGTCCATGCTAAATTAGATTCTAATGGTGTATCAGTTTCACCCATGTCAGAACCGTATAAATTCATCCCTGCTTCTAAACGCAAGGTATCGCGTGCACCTAAACCAATCGGCGCAATATTAGCATTAAGCAGCCGATCCCAAAAGTCAGCCACTTGCTCATTTGGAAGGATAATTTCAAAACCATCTTCACCAGTGTAACCCGTGCGAGCAATAAACATTGCATCATCCCAACACGCAGTAAATAGTTTCAACGCCAATGCTGTCTCACGTAAAGCATCAGGTAATAAAGGGGTGATTTTTTCAATTGCTTGTGGTCCTTGTACTGCAAGCATGGCTAAATCAGTACGTTCTATAACTGAAACAGCAAAAGTGGCTGCATGTTGTTCAATCCAAGCAAGGTCTTTATCGCGCGTGCCCGCATTAACCACCATTCTAAACTGTTGTTCAGCTTGATAATATACGATTAAATCATCAATAATCCCGCCTTTTTCGTTTAACATGCAGGAATACAATGCCTTACCTTTTTTTCCAACGATTTTGCTCACATTGTTCGCTAGCAAATATTGCAAAAATTCAATGACACGCTCACCACTTAAATCCACAATTGTCATGTGAGACACATCAAAAACACCAGCATTTTTTCTCACAATATGATGTTCATTTAGTTGTGAACCATAATGCAAGGGCATATCCCAGCCACCAAAATCAATGACTTTTGCGTTACTTGCAATATGTTTTTCATATAATGCGGTTCTTTTATTCATAGGCTTCTGTGTATTGCTTAAAAACTGGGTTCATTATAGAACAATTTGCTAGAAATGTGAGGCTTTGCATTATCTATTCAATTCAATATGACAGGATTTAAACAATTTTGCCAAGTCATTTACGGTTATGATTTTCTGAAAATAGCGACATCAATCGCTTTTCTAAGTCACACATTATCAAGCACAAGGTTTTAGCTCAATCATGCAAGGCTTGGTTGTCAATAATATCGCATAAAAGCATGATGTGAAAATTTTAGGCTAAAATCGGCTTAAAATATGTCTAAAATATGGCAATTGGTATTAATTTAGCTTAGGCTTATCCAATACGCTAAAACCGTGACGTTTATTTGACGAATTTTCCGTATATTGACCATTCCATAGATTGGTTGAAATTAATATAATCTTTTCGCATGTCATCAACAGGTCATCTCGACTTATATCTGTCAGACTTGCCAGCGAGGAAAATATAATGAAGTCTATTTACGCTGTATTAGGATTCACGCTGTGCTTATGCTCCTTATCAAGCTATGCCGCACCGCCCTATATTTCTGCAAGCGTTGGTGAAAATTTTTCATTCACGAACCAAGCATGTCTTACTGCCAGTAAACAAGTATTACAAAATGATGGTTTTAAAAAGTTCATGCCCGCAGGTAATAATTTATTTGCCGCATTCAACAGAACTGCTGATTATAAATATAAAGCACTGGTGAGATGTATTGATACTCAAGGCGTATTTGTTGTTGTTGTGATCGCAAATTCAACCAAAACCATCAAATCTAAAGCACAGAACCTACGTATTGCGATTCAAAAAAGGTTTTCTCGTGCAACAGAAAAGTCTGTAACATCAAATGATATTCAGATTGTTAAGCCCATGGCTGTCAAACCTTCTAGTTACGCAGGCACAGGAAATAGTGCCAAAACGTGGCAAGATAGTTTATTAGGTCGCAGCAAATGTCTTGAACGAGGCGAAACCGCTTTACGAAATTCGGGATTTGCGCGTAATTTTGAAATTGATTATGAAAAACTGGCGTTGGTTGGATTAAACGAAACGGGCTATCAAGGCATTGTGCGTTGTTTACCTGAAGAAAAGATTATTTTATTCAAAGTGCTAGGGAAATCAGGCAAATCTGCGCAAAGATTATTAGAGGTGTTGCAGTTGAATTTTTAGATATTAAATCCACTCCCAAACGATTCAGATTTATTTGGGAGTGTGAAACTTAAGATACTGGTACTGGTTTTTTACAGAATTTAGCTTGCTCTTTCAATGCTTCAGGAATCCATTGTTGAAGTTGTCTGATGCGAGTGTTATGAGAAGGGTGAGTAGACATAAATTCCGCAGGCTGTTTACCGTCACCCGCAGCCTTACCCATACGTTGCCAAAACTTATAGGCTTCATTTGGGTCAAAACAAGCACGAGACATCAGCAATAAACCAATGTAATCCGCTTCTGACTCATGTGAACGTGAAAAAGGCAAAGTCATGCCATAGTGAGAACCGAGACCCAATGCACCCATCACAACCGCTTGGGTTTTCATATCCATATCACTCACAGACGCTGTCATTGCCAACATACCTAAGTTTTTCAACTTCTCATACGCAAGACGCTCAGCTCCATGTCGTGCCAGCACATGCCCTATTTCATGTCCCATAATCACCGCCATGCCATTCACATTTTCTGCAACAGGTACAATGCCCGTATACACCGCAACTTTTCCACCGGGTAATGCAAACGCATTCAATTGTTGGGCATTAATTAAGTTAAATTCCCAATCCGCATGGGGTAAATTAACAACAGCCGCAATACGCTTTCCAATTTTGCGCACTTGATTAACAAGGTCGCCTTCTTCAACGACTTGAGATTTTTGCAAAATTTCACGATAGGATTGCAAACCTAATTTTTTTTCTTCCTCAGCAGTTAAATCAACCAACTGTTGTCGTCCCGTAATCGGTACGTTTTCCAAATGGGTTAAATAGTAATAACCCGCATAAAGAAGAAATAAAACAATAGGTGCTACCCTTCTAATGGAAAGACGCATTTTAGCCACCTGTAAGCTTTGAGTTTAAAAAAAATAATAAATTTAATTAATTGGTTGGATGGTTAACTGCACCCCAAATTCGCCCAACCCAACTTTGTTCAGCCCACGATTTTTTCACGCCACATTCAATGAAATGCGCTGTATAACGCTTATCTTCAATTAAAATATGTTTAGTGAGCCAGTTTTTCAAAAACTTGAGTAACTCCATGCTAGTCGAGAGTTTTCCAGCCTTAACTTTATCTGATAATTCAATGACTTGCAAAGTTAATTCTTCATGATGTTTCTTGTGTTCTTCATAATCATCATAGCCTAGAATCCGCATGAGGCTTTCCTCAACCGAGAAATGTATAACAGTGTACTGAGATAGTTCGGTTAATATTCTGATTGATTCCTCATCATCGGTACGCAAAATGATAGATTCATACAATCGATTGAGTAAATCAACTAATATTTTGTGTTGTTCATCAATTTCTTGAATACCGACACTTAATTCTGGTGTCCATTCAACGAATTTATTGATTTTCATATCCCCTCCCTAAAAGAGCTTGGTAAATAATATTAAAGTTATTGCGGGGGTATTTATTACGGTTGTTAAATTAACCACCAGACATAGACATAATACGAATCACTTGTTCAGGCTTGTGATGAAAGTCATGTTTTTCTGGTTTTAAAGCAATGGCTTGTAAAATAAGTTGGCGTAATTCTATATCGCTAATACCTTGGCGTAACACGTCACGTAATTCTATTTTATCATCTTGACCTAAACACAGATATAGAGTGCCATCAACTGATAAACGTATTCGATTACAGGTTTCGCAGAAATGTTGTGATAAAGGCGTGATAAACCCAATTTTAAGGTTTGTGCCTTGTATTTGAAAGTAACGAGCAGGCCCTGCACCACGCCCCATGACTGCTGGGATTAAGGTATATGTTTCAGCGAGTTGGGATTTTATTTCTTGCAAACTAATATAGCTTTTACTGGCATCTTGACCCGTTGCACCAATTGGCATGGTTTCAATAAAACGTAGGGTAAAATCATTTATCGCACAGTAATCAACCATGGCTGGGATTTCATCATCATTAATCCCTTTCATCACCACCATATTAATTTTAATTGGCTGAAATCCTACCTGCTTAGCTGCTTGTAAACCTTGTAAAACTTGCTGTAAATCACCACCTGTAATATCGTGAAAACGCTTAGGTTTTAGTGTATCTAAGCTGACATTAATGCGGGATATGCCATTTTGTTTAAGTGTGTCGGCATATTTGACCAATTGGGTTGCATTGGTGCTAAGCGACAAATCTTCAATACCTTCAAGCTGTCCAAGTCTTTGTACAAGCTCAGGTAAATTTTTTCGTACTAAGGGTTCGCCACCTGTTAAGCGCAGTTTGCTAACACCTAATTGACCAAATACGGCAATAATGCGTTCAATTTCATCAAAACTGAGCCAGTGTTCGGGGGTGGAAAAATCCTTAAATCCTTTTGGGATACAGTAAAAACAACGCAAATCACATCGGTCTGTCACCGATAAGCGTAGGTATTCTATTTTGCGACCAAAACTATCCTTGAGTGGGTTTGCTTCTACCATACTTCCTCCTAAGTATCTGATGACTATATTTTATCGTTGCTTGTATGTTGCCTCAGCTAAATCAAACTAAAAATAATTTGCATTAAACGCGTTCTGATTTCGGTTCTGAGTCTGATTTAGTACTCTTTTGCCCCATCATTGTTTTCCAAAAGGTATTTTGTAATGTACTTAAAGCAGGTGAAGAGTCTGGCGTAAATGCTTTGATCATCGTCATAGGGTCAAAACCCTCGATTCCCGATGTCATATTTTTACGCATCATGTCAACCATTTCATCTTGCAATGGCTCTAAGTTTGGTAAGCCAAAAAAACTGCGGATTTCTTGAGGGCTTGCTTCAATATCGATATTAATTTTCATAACTTATTCCTTTGGCGACATCACTGTATTTTAGTATTTCATTATTATGTTGAAAGAGTAGCAAACATTGCCTAGGCTTGCCAGTGATATAAATCAAGTTAAAACTAAAAAGGCTTATTTTTAGCAGTAAATGCCAGAAAAATAGGTGTGGTGGCTTGATGTGTGTTTGTCCTACTAATCATTCCGCAGTCTAAAAGCAAAAATATTTTTAATTATAAAATCGATTTTAATTATTAATTAACTGACGAGAAAGGATTGTATTGCTGCATAAAAAAGCTTGGTTATGTTTTGTCAGTAAAAGCCCAAGAGCATAGTTAAAATTAATGACATAGAGTATTTTTTAATTTCAAAAGAGAGGTGATTTTGAGTGCCACAAAAATATCTAATTTTAAGGACTACCAACTCGTGAAAGATTAGCAGTCCTAACACATAAAAAGGAATTAACTATAATCCTAACGCTCTATACAGAAATCATTATAATTTGTGCTTATTTTTCCTATTAACGACTTAAAGCATTTTTAAGAGCTGTTTCAAATTTTTCTAAAGTCTCTGCAATATCTTCAGGCGTATGTGCTTCACAGACATACCATGTTTGCTGTGGGTCAGAATCAGTCATAATGCCAGCAGCAACCAACTCAACTAACAAACGTTCTGATAAGGCTAAATCAGTATCTAATACTTCGCGCCAATCTTTCGGGCTGATACTTGATAATGTCAGACCAAACAGAGAAGGCACGCCATGAATATGATGTGGAATGGTATGGCGGGTTAAAATCT
>JAYQWJ020000421.1:0-21335 GCA_035829175.2 Candidatus Albibeggiatoa psychrophila | reverse complement strand
AGAATCCTAATTCAGATATTTTTGTAACAATAAGACATTTAAAATGACTACGACGCATCAAACATACGTTGCAAGGCTAAACGTGCCTGTTCTGCTTCACGCGGATCAACCTTGATTTGATTGACAATATGACCTTGCTCAATATTTTCCAACGTCCATAACAAATGCTGTGGATCAGTGCGATACATGGTTGAACACATACTCATTATTGGCGACATAAAATGCACATCAACCCCTTTGGGCTTCATTTCTTCCGCAATCCGCAGCACCATATTTAACTCAGTTCCCACCAGCCAGCGCGTACCTTCAGGAGATTGACGAATTGTATTTAAAATATACTCAGTCGAACCCACATCATCTGATTTTTGACATACTTCAAAACTACTCTCAGGATGAGAAATCACTTTTCCCTCAGGATATTTGGCACGATAAGCATCAATATCTTCAGGCTTAAACAACTGATGCACCGAACAATAACCTTTCCATAAAATCATCTTAGCTTGTTTAATTTGCTCAATCGTCAAACCACCACGCGGCTGAGTAAAATCCCATACAACCATCTCATCCAATGGAATCCCCATGCTATAGCCCGTATTGCGACCAAGATGTTGATCTGGGAAGAATAAGATTTTTTCACGCTGCGCAAATGCCCAATCTAAAATTTTCGGCGCGTTACTCGACGTACATACAATGCCTTGATGGCGACCACAAAATGCTTTTAAATCAGCGGCTGAATTAATGTAAGTCATTGGTGTTACAGTATTTTCAACATCAATGATGCGACTTAATTCCTGCCAAGCTTTCTCGACTGCGGCTAAATTCGCCATATCAGCCATAGAACAACCCGCACCCAAATCAGGTAAAATTGAGACCTGTTCAGGACGACTCATAATATCCGCCACTTCCGCCATAAAATGCACACCACAAAACACAATATATTCAGCACTCGATTGTGCCGCTTGACGTGATAATTTTAACGAATCACCTGAATAATCAGCATGTTCAAACACAGATTGACGTTGATAATGGTGTCCCAAAATCACTAAGCGATCGCCTAATCGTTGCTTACTTGCCTCAATACGTTGATGACATTCTTCGTCAGTTAGAGCAGTATATTCATTGATTGCAATTTCAGCTACACCCATTGGAAACACCTCGCGCAAAATCTTTGATGAATTTTTTAGTGTATTATTGGAATAGGAAATAATGGCTTTCGTCAGCAATGAGGATAGATTATCCTGCTAATTCCCTAATAAAAACAATGATAGTTGTATTTTGCAACTAATTAAAGCATAGTAAAATTGACGAGATTAATCAATCTTTCTTTATTCTTTTTAAGAAGAGTTTTGGATTTGAGATTTTGGAAGGGTAAAACTTAAGAATGGAAAAAATAAATGGCGTCCCCAAGGGGGTTCGAACCCCTGTTACCGCCGTGAAAGGGCGGTGTCCTAGGCCACTAGACGATGGGGACTTAGGACTACTTTTTGTAAGCTATTACTCAATTAGTTTTCTGGAGCTAGGCGGGGTCGAACCGCCGACCTCTACAATGCCATTGTAGCGCTCTCCCAACTGAGCTATAGCCCCTCACATTCTGTGAAGACGGCTATTATATAGCTTTACATTTTGCTGTCAATATCTTTTTCAAAATTCATAAAAAAATAATAACAACTCATGCGATTTCACCTCAAATTCAAAACTGCCGTACTGCTTGCTTGAACTGAATAAGCTGTGAAGGTTGCGCATTATACCGAATTTCTAAGTAGAGACAAGTAATTTTTTCGATTTTTTGCATATTTTTGAGTTCAATGTGTCCAATGCGTTTTGCAAAGTCCTGAGCACCCTCATAAGGCAAGCGTTTTACACCATAGCGAGCAGCCACTTTGCGGCAAAATTTAAGATACCATTTTTGTACTTCGTCATATTTATGTTTGGGACTGAAATACATCCACAATGCAATCATGAGCAAAATCGTGGCGACACTAGATACCAAAATGACCACCATTTGTTTCCAATGCACATAGCCAAATCCTAACATTTTTAATAATTGCTGTTGGCGTTCAGGGCCATAACCCAATACCCATTGATTCCAACCATTATTCATGGCATCCCAGACTTGCTGCATTTGTTGCCATGCTTGAATCAAACTTGAATCAGCCCCAAATTTCATACCTAAAAGCGGACTGTATTGTTGCGGGAGTGCGCTATCAATTCCTAGCTCAACTCGCTC
This sequence comes from Candidatus Albibeggiatoa psychrophila, assembly GCA_035829175.2. Taxonomy (GTDB): domain Bacteria; phylum Pseudomonadota; class Gammaproteobacteria; order Beggiatoales; family Beggiatoaceae; genus Albibeggiatoa; species Albibeggiatoa psychrophila. Next base: position 19,108 of record JAYQWJ020000421.1, on the reverse strand, counting down.
AGGCGCAACCGCTGCTGTCGGGTCAATTCGTACCCAACCTTTATTTTCCAACCACACTTCTGCCCACGCATGAGCATCACGCTGGCGCACAATCAAATAATCTCCAAGAGAATTTATTTCACCACCTTGATAACCCGTGACCACCCGTGCAGGAATCGCCGCCGCCCGCATTAATACTACAAATGCTGCTGCATAATGTTCACAAAAACCTTGGCGGGTCTGAAATAAAAACTCGTCTATCGTGTCATCAATAAGCAACGGTGGGGTTAATGTATAATAAAATGGTTGCTGGTTAAAATAATGTAAAGCGTGTTGAATAATTTTCTCATCATCACGCAGTTGTTGCCGCCATGTTTGGGCTAATGCTTTGGTTTTCTCATGTTTATTCGCTGGCAATCGCAATGCAATTTGATACTGTTTAGAATTAATCGATGTCGCTTTGTAATCCAAATAAGAATTCATTTTATAACGCATCAATTGTTGCACAGGAAATTTTGCTAAAATTTGATAATCTTGAGTCATATTGCTGATAGACGCGGGGGCTTGCTCTGGAATATCTAATGCAAACAACCATTGTTTATTATGCGGCTCAAGCGTCACCGTATAGTGATAAGGCAAACCTTCGCGTTCAAACGGCGCACTTTGTTTATTTGAACTTTGGGCATGGCGATATAAAGCTGTCCATTTGCGCCCATCCGTCCACCACAATACAGGCCCGCGCCAATAAAGTTGTGATTTTGGTGGCATTTCATCATCAAATTTGACCCGAAATGCAATTTCATCCGATTGACTTAATTCGCTAATATTACCCATGGTCATGCTGTCACTAAAACCTGTTCGACCATTATGTGCATCTTTGGGCAAACTCCAAAAAGGCCCTGCAATCCGTGGAAATAAAATAAACAATACCAGCATGATTGGAATTGCTTGAATCAAGATAGTGCTGGCTAATTTAAGCTTTTGTTTAAACTTAAGTGTTTGATTATTATCATTGAGACTAATCAACGTTGCCGTAATCACCACCATGACGATAGTCATATATAATGCGGTGGGAATTGATTGGGAATAAAGAAAATTAGTAATAATCAGGAAATAACTTAAAAAACAAACCAGTAGCGCATCACGCAAATTGTGCATTTCCAGCATTTTCAAACCGATTAATAAAATCAACAATGACACGCCTGCATCACGTCCAAAAATAGTGTGATAACTGAAATAAATACCCGCTATAGCTGCTAATGCAATGAAAAAACACAGGATTGAAGCAGGTAAAGCTTTTTTATTTTTAGTTAAATAATATCGCCATACAATCAATATCATAAATGCAGGCGTAATCCACCAAGCAAGATGGCTACTATGTGGCAAAATAACTAAAACCAATGAAAGTAATAACCATTGTAAAGTGGGTAAAGCGGGATAGAGAATGCGTTGTTTCATAAATTTAGGCAAATGGATTATATGAATTTGATACGGTGAATTGTTGTTTTGAGTAAAAATTGGGTGGTTCTATAAAATGTAGTGCTGTTTTATCTTAAGATAGTGACTTGCAAAACAAGTTTTGCACTCCTGTACTACATAAGCACCATTACCAAATAAGTCATTGCCAATTACCAATGAGTAAAAACGCTGACCAATAATAGGGATGTTGATACAACTTATAATCTGAACGGTTTAGGATTTGTTTTTGGGCATTTTGTAATGCTTTTGCCATTGATACATCTTGGTTTTTTAGTTGTTTGTAGAACTCGATAACAACAGCAGGCGTTGCCACATCATCAACTTGCCATAAACTTGCAAACGCACTTTTTACCCCAGCCTTAATCGCCACACCCGCCAAACCTAGAGCTGCACGATCATTGCCAACAGCGGTTTCACAAGCACTTAATGTTAATAAATTAACCTCATTACCCTGCAAACGCATAAATTGAATCAATTTTTCAAGTTTATTCATACTCAGCTTATCATCATAAGTCAAAATAAAAGTATCCGATAAATTTGCTCTAAATTGACCATGTGATGCAATATGCAAAACAGAGTAATCAATTTGCTTAATTTCTTTTTGCAGTTTAGATACGATAAAATCTTTATTTATCAAAGGCGCACCTGCATTATATATTTTTTGGATTTCTTGTAATTCATAGGCTGCGCAAGGAATAGAATCAAATCCTTGTACCGCTTCGGATAAACCACTTAACAAAATTGAATTATATTGCCCACGTTTAAAATCTTTGCTTAAACATAAACTAGGCAAAATTGCAATCGCATAATCTTCAACTAAAAACTGCGAACCATTATGTAATGCAGCGTAAGGCATTGTGCGTAAAATACCTTCAGGAATAACAACTAAAGTATCAATACCCCGTGCTTTAAAATCTTGCTCTAAAGGCTTAATCAGCCATTGATATAGGGTTTGAGCAGGTGCTAAATAAGATGTATTCATCGGCAGTTGATTTGCTTGAGCACTTGATGTTTTGTTAAGCATGGTTGGTGCACACTCTTCCAGCCCAGTTGATGACGGCTTATTTGCTGCAACCTCTTGAGACGTACCGCGCGTGCGAGTATTACGCATTAATTGTTCAGCAGGGTGACGACGTAACGGTGCTAAAAATAAACTCACTTCTTCTTCTAAACGGGTGTTCGTAATCGGAATGGTTTTTTGCACAATCATGTCGGAAAATGTAACCAATATCTCCAAACGATCTTCTAGTGGAATAGGATAAATAATCGCGGTATTGGGCGTAATAATAGCTTCAATTGGAATGCAATTCCCACCTGAATCTAAACAAGTATCTTGATAATAACTTTGTAATTCAGCTGTTTTATATAATTCAATCGTATGCCGTGCTTGATGCAATAATTCGCTACGTTTAACATCGTCGTTTGTTACGGAGGCTTGCTTAAGTAGTAAATCTGCAAACTCATAGTAGACCGTTGACACTTGATCGTGAAAATTAAACGATGCGCGGCAATAGCTTTCACCAATCATTTGGTTGCGAATATGATTAAACGCATCAATGGCTTGTTGATAAGCATCAATCGCTTGCGAAACCTTATTTTGAGCATTAAAAATCCGCCCAATTTGCCAATACCAAGTATAAGCCAACTCACTCATCCAACTTTGTTGCGCAAAAAACAGAGCTTGGCGGGTAAAACTTAAAGCGGTTTCATACTGTGCTTGGATTTCATATAATTTACCCAAATTGCCATAAATATAAGATTTGGCTCTAGGATTATCTATCACTTTCGCAACACTTCGTGCTTGTAATAGAACGTCATAACTGAGTTTAAGTAATTTCGCACTTTGTTGACTAAATTGTTCGTTTATCGTTTGGCTGAGTTGGGATAATTTCAACAAACTTAATACTTTATCAAAGCTATTTTCCCAGTTTGTGATACTGTCTAATGCTTGCTGTAAATAAGATAAACTCTGGATGTAAGCTTGTTTATCATCATTATATTGGTAGGCATTTTCTGCTTCTAAATAAAAATGAACTTGTGCTTTATAAAGTAAAGTTTTGCCATAGAGTGGATTATGTTGGGTATTTTTTAATAAATCTAAACTGAATTGATAATTTGCCAAGGCAGACTCATAGTCCATGTCTTGCACTTGTAAATGCGCCAACTGTAATAAAGCATCTGCATAAAACTCAGGGTTTCCAGCAGATTTTGCGAACATGACAGCTTCTTGAGCACGATATAAGGCTTTTTCACTACGGGGGCTTTTTTTGAGCAAATATAAACGGCTTAACTCATTGGATAATTGCGCTTGCAACGGCGTATCGCGTAACTTGGCTCGTTCTAAATATTGGTCGGCATAAGTTAATTGCTGCTCAGCTTGAACCATATCACCTAAATGCTGATAAATTTTGCTAAGATGGATATATATGTCAAATAGCTGTGATTCTGAAGGCTGCTCATCCTGAGTAAATTGTCCAAAGTATTCAATGGCTTGTTCATAAAAACCATATTTATAAGCCTGCTGAGCATCCTCCAAACTATCAGCAAATCCATGACTACAACAAGTTAAGCTAAAAAGAAGAACATAAAAGTATCGCATTGTTTATTCCTGTGCTCTTGCCATAGATTGCACAAGAACCAAGTATCTGATCAAGGACTTTTTCTCTTGTGATAAATTATCATTGGGTTATTGTTTGCTGTAAAAATCGGCTTGCAATAGACAATCATTCGCTTGCATCCAAGCCACTTGCTTAGCTTTATCAGCATTCCATAAATCTTCTGGCAATTGTCTGCTGGTAATGACTTGCAAGTTTGCTTCGCGCTGATTAAGTTTTACATAATAAATATTATTCGGGACTAATTTTACTCGTTTATGAGGCCATTTTAGAGTATCTTGGTTTTTCGCCCAACGCAAACTAAGTGGTTTTTGAGAACCATTGGCTTTAATTGAAAGACGATTAGCAGAGCTTGCATCATCACGCCATAATAACACTTGCTCTGGTTCAATATAACACAAAGCACCACCGTTGCTGGCATTCACTGACCATGCTGAGGGTAATTTAACTTGCTGATTTTGACCACGTTTACGAGGTCGTAATTGCTCAGAGAAAGACTCACTTGGATTGCTAACATAAGCTGTTGGATTATTGATAGAATCATCTGCAATAACGCTATTAAACGAGAAACAGATGGCGAAGAAAATAGTTGTGCGAGACAATAACATGGTCAAGCTCCTTGTCTTTTGTATGAAAGCATTAAAAAAATATGTATTCAACGTCACTCAATGGTTTAAAATGTTGTTAAGCATTTTTTACGCCATGAAGCCCAATGCAATGAAATTTATATACTATTTTTTTTTACTTTATCTGATAGTACCAACACTTTGTGCAGATGAGATACGCTTCACACATCTTACCACTGAACAAGGTCTACCACAAAATAGTGTTTATGCTATTCATCAAGATAAACAAGGGTTTATGTGGTTTGGTACATTAGATGGTTTGTGTCGTTACGACGGTTATGAATTTAAAATCTATCGGCATAATCCACAAGATAAAACAAGCCTTAGTCATAATGAAGTGTATACCATATATGAGGATAGGCAAGATCAATTATGGATTGGTACAGGTGGCGGTGTTAATTTATTTGACCGTGAAAAACAGCAATTTATTCGTTACCAACATGTGCCGAATCAAAGTAATTCCTTAAGCAATAATTCGGTATGGGGAATTTTACAAGATAAACGGGGCGGTTTGTGGTTTAGTACTGCAGGTGGTGGTCTTAATCGCTTTAATCCTAAGACAGAACAATTTTTCCATTATCGACATACTAAAAAACAAGCTGATAGTTTAAGCAGTGATTATGCTTGGGCATTGCTTGAAGATAAAAAAGGACGTTTATGGATAGGGACAGACGGCGGCGGCATTAACCGTTTTAATCCACAGCAGGGCAGTTTTAGCGACTACCTTTACAATCAAGAGAATAAAGACAATAAGCATAATTTTGTTGTCACCTTGTTTGAAGACAGCCAAGGCACGATTTGGAGTGGTACAGCCGCAGGTTTATACTATTATGATGAAACCCAAGATAAATTTATTTTACATCCCGCATCAGCAGAATTTGTAGCACCCAGTATTTGGAGTCTTGAAGAAGACAAATTAGCTCGTCTGTGGATTGGTACAGATGGCGGCGGAATTTATCTTTTAGATTTAAAAAGTCAGAAACTCGAAAGCCATACATATCAAGCACAGGAAAATAATAGTTTAACTAATAATGCGGTGATTTCCTTATATACGGATCAGGCAGGCAGTGTCTGGGTCGGTACAGATGGTGGCGGGATTAACCGTTATGATTTCACCCATGAAAAATTCAAGCACTATTATCACAATCCTAAGAATACTAATAGCTTAAGTGATAATAATGTCACCGCCATATTAGAAGATCAACAGCAACAACTATGGGTTGGAACGGCAAAAGGCTTGAACCGCTATGATTTTCTAACCAAAAAAGTTAGCCGCTATTTCCACGATGACACTAAATCCAATAGCCTAAGCAATAATTATATCCGTACTTTATACAAGGATAAACAAGGCACATTGTGGATTGGTACAGATAAGGCAACTCTACACAAATATCGTCCTGAAACTGATGATTTTATACGTTATATTCCACGTGATAAAGATGAACAAAGCTTAAATGAAAATATGGTGCGTTCTATTTTTGAAGACAGTCGTGGTCATTTATGGATTGGAACACGCTATTGCTTTTGTCGTTTTGACCCTAATACTGAGCAATTTATACCTCATTATCCTCAATCAAATTTGATTAAGCGACTGGCAAAAAATACCGTCTTGAACATTCATGAAGACTTTCAAAAAAGACTGTGGATTGGGACGCAAGGTAATGGTCTACTGGGATTTGACGAACAATATCAACCTGCTTTTCACTTCAAACATCATCTGCATCAAATCAATAGCTTAAGTAATAATAATGTGTCTAGCATTGTTTCACAGCAAAATAGCTTATGGATTGCAACCTTGGGTGGTGGTCTTAATCATTTAGACATTAAAACCAAGCAATTTACCCATTATCGAGAAGCAGATGGCTTAGCAAATGACACCATTCATGGTATTTTGCAACAAGGAGAACAGTATTTATGGTTGAGCACCAACAAAGGTTTATCCCGTTTCGATTTAGAAACTAAAGTCTTTAAAAATCATACGGTTGATGACGGTTTGCAAAGTAATGAATTTAGTTCAGCTTATTATAAAAATCAGCGTAATGAATTCTTTTTTGGTGGATTAAATGGTTTTAATAAATTTTACCCAAAACAAATCCAAGATACACATTATATTCCACCTGTTGTTGTAACGGGATTTTCCTTATTTAATCAAATTGTAGAACCCACTTTAGATTCCCCATTACAGCAAGATATTACCACTACTCAACAAATTACCCTATCACATCAACAAAGCTTTTTCTCATTTGAATTTGTCGGTTTGAATTTTATTCAAGCACAAAAAAATAAATACGCCTATCAATTACAAGATTTTGATAGTGAATGGAATTATATTGGACATCGACGTAATGCCAATTATACCAATGTGCCGCCTGGTGATTATACTTTTAGAGTGAAAGCGTCTAACAATGATGGTATTTGGAATGAAACGGGCACAAGTATCAAAATTAGGATTTTACCTGCACCTTGGCAAACGTGGTGGGCTTATGCACTGTATATGATTTTATTGTTTTCAATTATTAGTTGGTATATACGCACTCAACAATGGAAATTACTGACAAAACAACAGGAATTGGAAACAATCACCCAGTTTTTAGATGCCTTACCTGTTGGGATTGGGATGATGGATGCAAATGGGCTCCTGTTTTATCACAACGATAAAGCCAATGAGTTTTTCGGTAAAAAAATTTGCCCTGATCTTATTAGCAGCAAATTACCGCAGGCTTTCCAGCTCTATCATGCCGATACGGGTCGACTCTATCTTTCTGAACGTTTACCGATTACTAGGGCATTGCGTGGCGAAAGCTCCTCTGTTAGTGATATTGAAGTTCGCTTAGCAGAACGACATGCTTATTTAGAAATATGGGGCAGCCCTATTTTAGATAACAACGGACAAGTGTTATACGCGCTCAATGCAATTCAAGACATTACCGAACGTAAGCGAGTGGAGCAGGAATTAAAGCGTTATCGTTTAGATTTGGAAGATTTAGTTAAAAAACGTACTCAAGATTTACAATCTACAAATGAACAATTACAACAAGAAGTGGTTGAAAGACGTTTAATTGAATGTGCCTTGCGCACCAGTGAAGAACGATTTAATTTAGCGATGCAAGGTGCAAATGATGGCGTATGGGACTGGGATTTAGTTTCAGGCGAAACCTATTATTCTCCGCGCTATGTTGAGATGCTAGGGCTAAATTATGCCGATGTGGCAAAATATAATAATGGCTTTTGTATCGCACTACATCCTGATGATATAAACAAATTCATGAACGCCCTGTTATGCTACGTTGATGGCAAAAAACCTGCGTTTGAAGTGACTTTTCGGATGCGGCACAGCAATGGGCATTATGTATGGATTTTGGGGCGTGGGATTGGGGTGAGAGATAAAAATGGGGAACTGACTCGTTTAGCGGGTACGCACATGGACTTAACCCAGCAAAAACATATTGAGCAAGCCTTACGCAAAAATAAAGAACACTTTAGAACCATTTTTAATAATGCAGCGGTGGGGATTAGCATTATTGATAGTCAAGGCAATTATGTACAAGCAAACTCAAAATGGGCAGATATGTTAGGCAATAACATGATTTCCGTTTTGCAATGTACCGAACATGAGGTGACTTGCCCGCTAGATCAAGCCATAAGTCAAACCCAATTTTCTGCATTAATTAAAGGCGATGTTGATTTTTATCAGCTTGAAAAACGTTATGTTCGTAAAGATGGCAGCCATTTCTGGGCCGATTTCTGGGGTTCAACCATTCGTAATTTAGACAATCAATTAGAAGCTGTTATTGGTATTACGGTTGATATTAGTGAACGAAAACATGCCGAAGAAGCATTACAGCAGAAAAATGCAGATTTAACCCAAGCCTTGCAACAATTAAAAGCCGCTCAAGAAGAATTGATTCAGTCTGAAAAAATGGCGGCATTAGGACAACTGATTGCAGGTGTGGCGCATGAAATTAATACACCGTTAGGGGCAATTCGTTCATCAGCAAGCAGCATTAATCGCTTTTTATCCAGCACATTGGAAAAACTACCGCATCTATTTCATGAGCTACCAGAAAGTAAACAACAACCTTTTTTCAATCTATTATCGCGCTTGGCAAATCAACCTTATATCAATCCCTCTTCGCGTGAAAAGCGTCAACGGCGGCGAGATTTAGCCCCACAATTAGAGCGTTTTACGGATGATGCAACCTTGTTAGCTGATAAATTAGTTGATATGGGGATTTTTGAAAATATTGAAGAATTGATTCCATTATTTGTCGCGGAAGAAAGTGAAGAAATTTTAGATATTGCCTATCAGTTTGCGAATTTACAACGTGGGATTAAAAATATTACGGTTGCCTCGGATAAAGCAGCTAAAGTCGTATTTGCCCTGAAAAATTTTGCCCACTTTGACCATACCGGTGAAAAAATCAAAGCCAATATTGTTGATGGTATAGAAACCGTGCTGACTTTATACAACAGCCAAATTAAACAAAGAGTGAAAGTGCATAAGCAATATGCAGAAATCCCAACAATATTTTGTTATCCCGATGAACTAAATCAAGTGTGGACAAACTTAATCCATAATGCGCTGCAAGCGATGAATCATGAAGGTGAGTTGTTCATTGAGACGGGGATACAACAACAAACCAATAACATCGCAGTAAAAATAACCGACACAGGTTGTGGGATTCCAGATGAAATTAAACACAATGTTTTCATGCCTTTTTTTACAACCAAATCCGCAGGTGAAGGCAGTGGCTTAGGTTTAGATATTGTGCAAAAAATCATTACCAAACATGAAGGCAATATTGATGTTGAAAGCTGCCCCGGCAGAACCACTTTTACGATTTATTTACCGATGTCCGTGTCTATACCGAACGATGCCTAAAAATGAATTTTAGTAGAGTGGAATAGCGCAGCGTTTTCCGGCAAAGATGTTGGGCATTCAAAAGGTGAAATACGATCTCAGCAAAAAGATGCAAATGCTTGTATGTCGTATCAACAGCAATCTATGTTAGACTTAACGCTCACCGCCCATAATCACGATGATTCAGTCATTTCCGTTCCAGATTTAAAACCACAGCAATGCAACATTTATTAAACCATTTTGGTCAACAGGGCATCCCCTGCTTTTTTATGATTGATTTCACTAAAACCCACAGTCACGTTTATCCTCTTAGCCAAATGCCACAAGATATTGTTTGGTCAATAGATACGAAAGGCTCTGATTCTGCTTTTAAACATATCCCGCTGCGGAATTCATCGTGCTTAAAAAAAAAGCCATCGAATTTGAAACTTATCAAGCCGCATTTAATCAGGTTATTGCAGAAATGTATCAAGGCAATACTTATCTGTTGAATTTAACTTTTCCAACCCAAATTCAAATAAACGCTTCATTGCTAGATATTTTTCATGCCACCCAAGCCAAGTTTAAACTGTATTTTCGCGATCAATTCATCTGTTTTTCACCTGAACGCTTTATTCAAATTCAAAACAACAGCATCAAAACCTTCCCGATGAAAGGCACAATCAATGCTTTATTACCGAATGCCGCACAGCAAATTTTAAACAATGACAAAGAAATGGCTGAACATGTCATGGTTGTGGATTTACTGCGCAATGATTTATCCATGATAGCAAAGCAAGTTCGAGTACAGCGTTTTCGTTATATTGATAAAATTGAGGCGGGACAACGACCTTTGTTACAAGTCAGCTCAGAAATCAGTGGGCAACTTCCCAATCAATGGCAGCACAATTTAGGCGACATGTTGTACAAATTATTGCCTGCTGGTTCAATTTCAGGTACGCCAAAGCACAACACATTAAAAATTATTGAACGAGTGGAAACTTATCAACGCGGTTTTTTTACAGGTATTTTTGGTTATTTTGATGGGAAAAATTTGGATAGTGCGGTAATGATTCGTTTTATTGAAAAACAGCAACAAGGTTCATTTATTTATAAAAGTGGTGGCGGCATTACCATTGACAGTGATGCAAACTCAGAATATCAAGAATTATTAGATAAAGTCTATTTGCCATTAATAAATTAAGCTTTTGATTGATGGTTTTTACTTATTAAGAAAATGAGGGAAATCCAACCGCACCCATTATAATTAACTGATATAATAGGCTTTATATCCTAAATTTATTATTTAAAATCGCACGTTTTTTAGAATTTAGTTTTTAAGCTCTTTTTTCCAGTAAGAAGCTGCAAGTGGCAAATTATGTTCATGAGCAAATTTCAAAAATGCTTTACTGACATCACTTACAAACAAAGGTTCATTATAAGTCGATGCAACATAAGCTCTTGCAACCAAGTGAATTGAATTCATTTCTTGATTGACATAAATTTGCATAGGTTTAGACATTTCAAAATAAGGTGAAGCTTGAATTGAATCCCAAATAATATCTTCAGCGCGTTGAATATCAGCATCCGTCGCAAATGGTGCTAAATAAAAATCCATCATACACAATGAAGAACGTTCACCTGCATTCGCGGATACCAATTCCTTACTCCATAAACTACTGGTTGGAATGCTGACCAAATCATCGTTAAGTGTTTCTAACATAACGAAAAATGTGCCGATAGATAATACTTTGCCGCTATGACCATTCAACGTAACACGATCACCCACTTGAATCGGTTTTGTAAAAACAATAAGCGTCTTAAAAGTTAAACCATTTAAAAAAGCGGTCGCAACGTCAGTACCTGAAGTTAATGACCAAACAACAATACCTGCAAACGCCAAAGTTAACGCATTTTGACCCGCAGTAGGTACAAATGGGGCAATTATAAATGGCGCAACGAAAATAGCTAAAATAAAAATTAAAGATTGTGCTTGAGCTTCAAAGCGTGTGCCTGACAATTTCTCCGCCGCATTCATGATACTTTCTTCTGGCAAGCCTACGCTTTTACGACGTTTTGCTTTCTTTTTACGGTTGCGTTCAAACCACATTTCAGGTAAGAAAAATGCCATAAAAACCAGCATCATATACATTAATACGGGTGGGCTGAGGAGTTCGTTTAGAGTTGTTTGAATTGTATCCATATCCATATCAGTCTCTCCTTAGTAATAGCTTTCTAATATATCAATAAAATCAACACCTATTGTTTCGCGCAAACAGAATAAAACCCTTGCTAGAGCTGATTCTGTAATGGAAAAAATAGTTTCTCCAAACTCTTCACGACGGGCGGTGACACCAATCTTTTCATATAGTGGCAAAACCAAATCAGATAATCCATAAGGCATATCTAAATCATTCGCAATTTGTTCAGAGCTAGAAGGACCACTCACTAATAAAGTGGCTAAAGCCCGACGTTCATCACGCGCCGCATCAGAGGCAATCACTGCACGTAAAGAAAGATAATTTTCCATTACTTTTTTATCTTTGGGTTTGTGACCTTCGCGTTCAAATTCTTCAAGTTGACTCATTTCTGCAAGTAAGTTTTTTCTTGTTTTACGATAAGAACCTTCCACTTTATCAGTTTCAGGTAAAATGGTGTCAAAGTTCTTAGCCCCTTTTAAAAAAGCGTAGGAAAACGCATCAATTTCAAAATAAACTGTTCCCATTGACTCATCAATTATTTTTTCACTGTTACGCACAAATTGCTTAATTGAGCCAAATTGGTCAGGACGACGACGGAATAGACGACCTACCGAGCCAATATGCATTGGTTTGTCCTCCCCCAACTGGGCACGTAACTCAGTAAAAATCTGTTTTAAAGCTGTTTTATAATCATCAAATTGCCCAGCCTTAGCATGAATATTTGTGGCTGCAAAAGCATTGTCAGCTTCCACTATCGGCCATCCTACCGTTAAGATTGTCTCAATTGTCATAGCATTTGCAACCCTAAATATGGAGAGAAAAGATGAGAAGTTTTTTTGTTTTTTATAAGTAAATTAGATAGTAATCATACTCAAATTTACAAGCACAAGTTTAACAAGGTTTCTTGGTTTAAGACAAGCTTTTTTCTAAATATCAAATTAAATAAGGTATTTTAAAATCTTCGTTAAATTTAGGAAAATAACAATATAGATTTTTAATCAGAAATTGTTTTATTCTAGGTATAGTATCCGTTGTGCTAGATTAAATTACCAAGCATTATTCCTCAATCTGAAAAATATATTTTAAGCAATGAAAACATATAATAAAATTCAAAGTAATCATGAAACTATTGTGAAATCTAAATAATTTGCAAAATTAACTTCACTGGCTTGAAATACGAAAAGCGATTTATTAGAAAACAATTCATTTTTTAAATAAACATTTTTAAGATGCAACGTGTTATTTTTTAGCATATTCTGATTTAAATGCTCTTTTTTACGCTTGATGTTGAATTAAAATAATATTTATAAAACAAATAATTGCAAATATTCATTGTGAAAAATAGGAACACTTGTCTATTTATATTTCAATCACTTAAAAATTCATTTCTCATCAATCGTTTTTTATTTATTTTTGCTGTTTTTTACTATTTCTTCTCTAAAATACAAAATATCCCATTATTGCAAATATTTAACAATCGTTTAAACTGAGATTGATACAAATTAATTAAGTCGGCAAAAATCTTGTTACATTCTTTAGTTTTAAATCCGCATCGCTGCTGATATTGAATGTAAATCTATTTTTGTTTAGAAATTTACTGTGACAAATAAGGAACAATGATGTCACTAAATACTTTACATATATCAAATTCTCCTCCCATAAATCCTAAGGCATTTGCGTTGTTTAATTTGGGATTTAGAGCTTTTTTTCTTGGCGCAGGTTTTGTCGCCGTTTTTTCTATGTTGATGTGGACATTGATTTATGCGGGTCAGTTTTCCATGCCTTTATCAGGTATTCCCGTCACTTATTGGCACGCGCATGAACTGATTTATGGTTATGGCTTGGCGGTGATTGCAGGTTTTTTATTAACGGCAGCTAAGAATTGGACAGGTCAGCAAACCTTGCATGGGTGGAGTTTGGCTGCGTTGTTTAGTGTATGGATTGCCGCGCGGCTGATGCCTTTGTTTAACCTGCCAATTGCATGGATAGCCTTATTAGATTTGAGTTTTTGCCTATTGCTAATTGTCTCTATTGCATGGCCAATTATTAAAGTACGTCAATGGCAGCAGTTGATTTTGCTGGTTAATGTTGCGCTGCTCACCATTGGTAACGGTTTGTTTTATGCAGGATTACTGGGTTTTGTGAATCAAGGCGCACAATGGGGACTTTATTTTGGACTCTATTTGGTAATTGGTTTGATTATGATTATGGGACGGCGCGTTATCCCCTTTTTTATAGAACGTGGCGTGGGTTATCCCGTAAAACTAAAAAATTGGCTATGGTTAGATATTAGTGGTGTTGCGGTATTTATAATCTTTTTCATGCTGACAACATTTACCCAATTATCAGATTATGCCGCTGCTGTGGCTTTGATTGTCTTTGCTTTGCACAGCATACGTTTATGGGGTTGGTATACGGTTGGAATTTGGAAAAAATCATTGCTTTGGAGTCTCTATGTTTCTTATGCCGCGATTACATTCGGGTTTTTACTCCATGCCCTCAGTTTTTATTTCGGCTGGTTTCCACTGTTGGCGACCCATACCTTTGCCATTGGCGGGATTGGTTTAATGACTATCAGCATGATGGCGCGTGTGGCATTGGGGCATACAGGGCGTAATTTGCAACAACCACCTGTGATTCTGCATTATTTATTTCTTATTCTATTTGCTAGTTTAATCTCGCGGGTATTGATGCCATTGCTAATTTGGGATTTGTATTTTTACTGGGTTTTGGCTGCACAAATTTTATGGATTATTGCCTTTTCAGGATTTGTCTATGTGTATACGCCCATCTTAATTCGCCCAAGAGTGGATAATGTCATGGGATAGGTGTTTTGAGACTGGTATACCGACCTACGCCTAAAAATGAACCTTAGTAGGGCGGCATAGCGCAGCGTTTTCCACCAAAGATGTTGGGCATTGAAAAGGTGGAATGCGGCAGGGCAATCGCCTTAAAAAACATTTACGCTAAAGTCAAGAATAATCAGAAGCTTGAGAAAGATTAGTCAAAACTTTCATTAAGTATTTGACATCCCAAGCAGCCTTAAGCCGCTTATTTTTGATACTTAGTTTAGTGATTTTTTCAGCTTTGAGCATGTTTAAAGCCAGATGTCTGATGACAATAATTTAGCAGCATTAGCAATATTATAATCACCGCGTTGACCTTGTGCATCTTCAGCAAAAACATAGTCTAAAATCCAATGTGCTCTTATTCTTGTCCAACTCAGTGTATGATATTTATGCACTTCGCTTAAAGTTATTTTTCAGATTCTGTTTGAGCTTTGACAAATAGCCTTTCTTTCTTGATTCATTGAGTTGTGGTGAATAATCTATTTCCTCATCTTTGCATTGGTTTGTTAATACACTTACCTATTTATCCCTCAAAACCGAATCCAATCCCACAATATCAATATCGTTCCTAGAATGGCAAGCGAACCCGCGATTAATGGCATATTCCAATCAATATATTCAATTTGTAGCGCGAATAAAATACTGCTGCTTAAAATCAATACTCCGCCAACCACAAGTAAACGCTGTTGTTTTTGACGTTGGCGCATTTCCTCTCGCATCAAATGCAACTCGGTGGTTAACTTTTGTAATTGTTTGCGTTCTGATTGACGCTGAGTTAAATTTTCATGAATCAACACAGGCAAATCGGGTAATTTTTCAGCCCACAAAGGGATTTGAGTTTTAATTCCATTAACAAATGCACGCCACCCCACTCGCTCATCCATCCAACGTTCTAAAAAGGGTTTTGCAGTTTGCCATAAGTCCAATTCGGGATACAACTGGCGACCAACACCTTCGATATTAAGTAAGGTTTTTTGTAACAAAACGAGTTGTGGCTGCACTTCCATATTAAAACGTCGGGCGGTCTGAAATAAACGTAATAACACCAAACCAAACGAAATATCTTTTAATGGACGGTCAAAAATCGGCTCACACACACTACGAATTGCCCCTTCAAATTCCTCAATTCGGGTATCAGAAGGAACCCATTCTGAACGCACATGCAACTCTGCAACCCGCCGATAATCTCGATTAAAAAAAGCTAAAAAGTTTTCGGCTAAATAATGCTGATCTTCGGTACTCAACGTGCCCATAATGCCAAAATCCACCGCAATATAAGAAGGTTTTTCAGGGTCATGCGTATCGACAAAAATATTACCGGGGTGCATGTCCGCATGAAAGAAATTATCTCTAAATACTTGTGTAAAAAAGATTTCCACGCCACCTTCTGCCAAATATTTTAAATTAATTTGTTGGCGTTTTAATTCATCAATATTACTAATTGGTATCCCGCTAATCCGTTCTGCCACCATAACATTCGGCAATGTATAATCCCATTCAATTTCTGGCACATACAATAATTCTGAGTCCATAAAATTACGTCTTAATAAGGTTGAATTTGCCGCCTCTTTCATCAAATCTAATTCATCGTGTAGATTTTTTTCAAATTCAGCAACCACTTCCGATGGACGCAAACGCTTGCCTTCTGACCAATATTTATGTGCCAATTCTGCAACGAAATACAATAATTCCACATCTTTTTGAATCCGTTGCGCAATATGGGGACGAATCACTTTAACCACCACTTCACGCCCGTTATGCAATGTAGCCGCATGAACTTGAGCAATCGACGCAGAAGCCATCGGCTCAATGTCGAATTTAGCAAAAATTTGTTCTAAAGGACGACCATAACTTTGTTCAATCATTTTTTTAGCTAATTGCCCATCAAACGGTGTCACTTGGTCTTGTAATTTAGCCAGTTCTAGCGCAATGTCATTGGGTAATAAATCGCGCCGAGTGGACAGAATTTGTCCAAATTTGATAAAAATAGGGCCTAATTCTTCCAACGCTAAACGCAATCTTGAACCACGACTCATGTGTTTAGGTCGCAACCAATAACCCGGAGATAAATAGGTAAACAAGCGTAGTGGGCGCAAAATATCAGTCGAAAACGCCAGCTCATCTAAGCCGTAACGTACAATGACCCGATAAATAGTTAATAAATGCAGAAAACGATGGAAATAGCGCAGCATGTTTAGGCAGTAGCTCGTTGTAGTTTTTGGACGCGCAATGCTAAACGTTCAGTGTCATCACGCAGTTGGTCTATGGTATTTAAAAAATGTTCGACTTCCGCCGCCGCAGGTAAATATTTTAATTCTTCTTGTAAATATTCACTCACATTGGCTTCATAATTAGAGAATTGTTCTTTAGCATAAGTGTTACATTGGCGCAGGCTATTACCTAGTTGGTGAGCTGGAATATCTCCAATAATTTGGGCAATATATTCTTCCCAATCAATCGGTAATTTTTTGATAAGTTGGGTTAATTGCTGCACGATACGCACATCACCTTCAATCTTAATATCGGGGTGATTGGCTAAATTGGGTTCGGATTGTAAACTAATATTTAACAAGCTAAATGGTGCGCCAGAAATCACCGCATCAACTTGACCATCATATTCACTCAGGATGATTAAGCCATCGTTTTCGACCACAAGATTGAATTGTAAAAATAAACCCGTGACTTCAATACGCACGATTTTGCCTTGTAAATGCTGCAATGTATCTTGATGCGCAGGATTAAAGCGTATTGCTTGATTGATTGTCGTTTCAATTGCGACTGCTAAAAGTTGATTTGGACTTAAAGCCATCTTTTCTATCTCTTTGATTAGTTTTATTTATTTTTATGGAACTTTTATTACAATGCCGCATGCTATACCAACATAATGAAGTTTTAATTTTCTTGTATTCTGAAACAATGCAGGGATGTTATGAGATTCATTGTATTAGCTTTTCGCTATAGCGCGGCAATGTGCTTATTTTAGCATGACAGCTATGAGAGATTTTAGAATTTTATTGGAATTGATTACAAACAGAGAACCTATCGGGTACATAGCGATTCTGACTATATGTTTAATTCTTCTTGCTTCATACTTTTGCTAACTTTAATTTGGGACTCTTTGCGCAACTTGAGTTAATAAAAGGTTGGCAATCATGATTGTCACAGTCACAGCCATGATCTATACTCTACATAATCTGAATAAGTAGGAAAGGATATTATAATGTATTATCTTCAACGTATCACCCCAAACCATCTTCTGGTTATGGCAAGTGTTGCCTTAAGTTTATTGCTTCTACCCTTTGCCACTTGGGCCGCAAGCGGTTATGACCAAGAATTACTCAAACTCACCAATGCGGAACGTGCCAAATATGATATGTCCGCTTTAGCACTGTCTAGCAAGTTAGGACAAGCCGCCCAGAAACATGCTTTGGATATGGCGGCACACAATTATTTTAGTCATACAGGGCGTAATGGCTCGAAAGGTGGAGAACGGGTCGAAGATGAGGGCTATGAATACAGCAGAAGAGGAGAAAACATTGCCGCGGGTCATGCGACACCCGAAGAAACCATGTCACAATGGATGAATAGTAAAGTGCATCGCGCTAATATTTTAAACAGTAAATTCACTGAAATTGGTTTTGGTTATGCCGCCGATGATTCCAGTAAATATGAGTTTTATTGGGTGCAAGTATTTGCTACGCCTAAAGAAGATTCATCAACCAACAATGAAGGTTCATCCACTAATAATGGAACAGATGATAGCAATATAGAATCTCTAGTATGGCAAACATCAAAAGCCACCGCTCTTCAACTTGCGAAACAACAAAGCAAACGCGTTTTACTGATTGCAGATCGTGAAGCTTGTGAAAAAGAAAAATCAATTTGTCCCTTATTAGCATCGGCAGCGGTTTTAGCCATTATTGAGCAATCTTACATTTTATGGTACTCAGATCGAGATGAGAGCAAAGATTATGGTATTTATGACAGTGGTTTAAGCAGCTACAGATTACCTTTGATTGCGATTATTGACCCTAATAATACCGATGAGGATTTTATTGCGCGTAAAACAGGTCACCAAACTGATAACGATGAGTTTGCACAATGGTTACAAAAATATGTTGGTTCTGATACACCAAATCAACCACCTATACAAACAAATGTTGAGCTTAAAGATAAAGCGGTTGCATTGTTTAATGTCTTAGAAATTATCTTAGAAGAATACATTCAACCCAATTCTAAAACTGAATCAAATGGTGATGATTTGTATTATAGACTCTATGATAATATTTATGGATTGGGTGTTTATAAAGATGGTTTTTATATAGGAGTCAATCACCACGGGGAATGGGATTGGACATATATCGCAACATTGGACGAGATGAACAGCAGTTATTGTGCTCCACAATGTTGGTAAAATACTTTGGGGCTAAAAAGTCCTAAATTACTGGGAGTGTGAGATTTATCTTGCTTGTGCAAAATTAATTTTTCACTCCTGCGTACTTGAGTTAATGATTCAAGT
>JAYQWJ020000420.1:0-17165 GCA_035829175.2 Candidatus Albibeggiatoa psychrophila | reverse complement strand
AGATTTTGCCTAGCTATTTTATAAGCAATGGCGACAACAGCATTAACCATGCTTTAACACTGCTTTCAAATTACATCGTATAGGTTGGTTTATCAGAACGTAATAACTTGGCTAATAACTGCTCAATTTTATTGCGGGTTTTACCTTTGTCCAATTCGCCAAAATGCACAGCAATCCCTTGTGGACGATTTCCCGCTGTGCCTTTGGGATTAATCCACACCACTTTTCCAGCCACAGGGGTTTTATCTTCTTCTAATAAAGTGAGTAATAAAAACACCTCATCGCCAAGTTGATATTTTTTATCTGTCTTAATAAACAAACCGCCATGGATTAAAAAGGGTAAATAAGAAGCATAGAGCTCTTGTTCATTGGCAATATGCAAGGTAATCATATTGCGCTTCATACCACCGGGACGTTTCATGATTTTCTCCGTTGCATACCAAGCTCAGCCCATGCAATCGCTAACGATTCGAGTAAGCCTTGTGGTTTAATATTCGCTGTACTGTTAAGTAAACGATAAGTTTCAGTTTGTAAGTCGAGCAATTTAAATAGTTGTTGTGGTTGGAATTGTTGCGCAATATGTTGTATCGCAGCTATATTATCTTGATTCACAATATTCTGGGTTTGTTGCGTCATCGCATAGCGAATTAAGTCCATAGTCCAAAGCGACATCCATACCACAATTTGATGCGGTTCTTGTTTTAACCAGTCTTCAGCAACGCTAATTGGGTCATATTTTCCCGTTGGCAATTGTACTAGCGATTCAAATAAAGCACCACGTTTTTGAATATCCGCATTATCAATTAATGCCTTCACTGCTAATGGCGCATTGTGCGTTAAATTAAGCAGCAGATTAAGATCATATTCAGCAGCAAATTGATTTTGTAACCATAAACGGGCTTGTATCTTGTCAACATGATTAAAATCTAAACGCTGGCAACGGCTGCGAATCGTGGCAAGTAAACTCATAGGTTGATGGCTAATTAATATGAGCAAAGTATTGTTGGGCGGCTCTTCCAATAATTTGAGTAAACTATTAGCTGAATTACGGTTCATGGCTTCCGCAGGGTTGATAATGATAACTTGATATTTTCCATAAGTGGTCGTAAGTCCACAAAATGAAATTAGTTCGCGGATTTGACTAATCGCAATTTGTTTACCTTTATCCGCAGGCTCGATACAGGTTAAATCGGGATGCGTGCCTGCTTTTAACAACATACAAGATTTACATTGACCACAAGCGTGAAAATCATCGGTTGGCGTTTCGCATAATAATAATTCAGCCAATGCTTGAGCAAACTGGGCTTTTCCCATACCTGCATAACCTGCAAATAATAAGGCATGGGCTAATCGCTGTTGCTGCCAATTACGAGTAACTTGCTGCCATTGCGAGCTTTGCCAAGGATAAGGACTGTGCATTATTGAAATTGCATCCAAAGATAATCAACAAGCTGTTGCAAAATGTTTCCTGTTTCAACGCTATTCAATGCAACAAGTGAACGTGAAAGCAATAATTTATCCTGCAAACTGATTTTTAACACACCGTATTCCTGATTTTGATAAACAGGTGCAAGGATTTGCTTATCAATTTGCAAAGTTGCTTTAAGATTTTTGTATTGCCCTTTAGGAATCGTAATATACAAAGGTTTCAATAAACCCAAACTCACGTTACGACTACCCCCTTTCCAAATCCGTTCGCTGCTAATCGCCTGTTTTTCTGGATATAATTTATAAGTTTTGAAAAATCGGTAGCCATAATCCAACATCTTTTGTGATTGTGTCGCCCGTTCTTTTTTATTACTCGCGCCCAAAACCACCGAAATTAAACGCATTCCATCACGTTTTGCCGATGCAATTAAACAATAACCCGCATTATCGGTATAACCTGTTTTCATACCATCCACACTATCATCGCGCCATAACAATAAGTTACGATTATTTTGCGAGACATTATTATGTGTATATTCTTTTTGTGAATACCAACGGTAATAATTAGGAAAATCTTGAATCACCGCACGCGCCATTATTGCCAAATCATAAGCCGTAGTATAATGCTGAGAGTTTGATAAACCCGTGCTGTTCATATATTTTGTATCTTTTAAACCTAATATTTCTGCACGTTCATTCATTAACTTAACAAAGTTATCCTCATCACCTGCAACATATTCAGCCAACGCCATACTGGCATCATTCCCAGATTGGATAATCATGCCTTTAATTAAATCTTCAACCGTCACCGTAGAATCACGCTCTAAATACATCCGCGAGCCTTTCATTTGCCAAGCTTTTTTACTAATATGCACTTCATCTTCTAATTTGACATGACCTTCTTTCAAAGCAGAAAATACAACATAAGCGGTCATCAACTTGGTTAAGCTTGCGGGTTCTAAGCGTTGTTTAGGATTCTTTTCCAATAAAATTTGTTCGCTATTATAATCTTGTAAGATATAAGATTTCGCGTTAATAGCGGGAAAGACGGGAAGGATTTCAACTGCTTGCGCTGTTGCCCATGCCCAACATAAACAAATCAATACAATTATTCGCATATAACGTCTTCTTTCTAGTCTCAATCATCAAATACGGTTATTTTACGGAAAAGTGATGAAAACGTAAAATCGTATTGGAATTTATAAAGTCGATGAGTATAAAGCATTTGACTGTGAATATGAGCGAAAGCAAGATTGATATTGAGCTTGTTTTGCTATTTTTGCGTTTAATCACTGAGTATTTTTCATTTTCAAACCTGTTGAATCCGCAACATAGGTTATAATGGAAAATTCCGTCACTCACTGTTACCCAATAATAAAAATGCGTTTTGTTATCCTAACTCAATACTATCAGCCTGAAATTGGCGCAGCTCAAGTCCGCCTTGCGAATATGACTCAACAATTGCTTGCAAATGGGCATGAAGTTGAAATTATTACTGCAATGCCTAATTATCCTACGGGTAAAATTTTCCCAAAATATCAAAAAAAATATTATTTGCGAGAAGAAATTAATGGAATTCAAGTGCATCGAGTTTGGATCTATGCGGCAACAGGCGCGGGTGTAAAACGCTTATTAAACTACACTTCTTTCATGTTTATGGCATTTTTAGGACTTAATCGCAGCAAAAAACCTGATTATATTTTTGTTGAATCACCACCTTTGTTTTTAGGCGTAACAGGCTATATTGCGTCAAAATGGTGGGGCGTGCCGTTTATTTTCAATGTGTCTGATTTATGGCCTGATTCAATTAAAGCATTGGGGATCAAACAAGATGGTATCGTATTAAAAATATTAGAGAAATTAGAAAGTTTCCTCTATCGCAAAGCCACTTATGTTAATACGTTGGCGAAAGGTATTTGCGAGATTTTAGAACAGAAAAAAAATGTTGCCAAACAAAAAATCTTATATTTGCCTAATGGGGTTGATATTAAAGCTTTTTATCCAATGCCGCCTGATTTAAATTGGCAGAAAAATTTAGGTTTACCAACTGACAAACATATCATTTTATATGCGGGGACTCATGGTTATGCGCATGGCTTGGAGATTTTGTTAGAAGCGGCGCGTTTATTAAAAGATGAAAATATATTATTTTTATGTGTCGGTGGTGGTTCTGAAAAATCACGAATTCATGCCGAAGCGATTGCAATGGGTTTAAACAATATGAGTTTTTGGCAACCCCAAGCTCCTGAAATGATTAATCGTTTATACAGTTTAGCCACTGCGGGTATTTCGACTTTTCGCCATTCTCCTTTGCTAGAACAAACTTTGCCAGCGAAGATTTTACCGATTATGGCTTGTGCCAAACCCGTGTTATATAGTGGTGCAGGTGAAGGGGCTGAATTAATTAAAGCCGCTCAAGCAGGCATTATCACACCACCAGAAGACCCTATAGCACTGGTTGAGGCGATTAGAAAATTGCTTGAAGATAAAGAATATGCGCAACAGCTTGGGCAAAATGGTCAACGTTATATCGAGCAAAATTTACAATGGTCATCGATTG
The DNA here is from genome assembly GCA_035829175.2 of Candidatus Albibeggiatoa psychrophila. Taxonomy (GTDB): domain Bacteria; phylum Pseudomonadota; class Gammaproteobacteria; order Beggiatoales; family Beggiatoaceae; genus Albibeggiatoa; species Albibeggiatoa psychrophila. Next base: position 13,177 of record JAYQWJ020000420.1, on the reverse strand, counting down.
TCAAAAATTGGTTGCAGCAGCTTGGCATAGATAAAAAGCCAAGTTAAAATCTGGCAATAATATTTTGATTCAGATAAAAAATGCGCCTTGAAAAAAGTTGCGTAACATGATTTAAGGCAATGTATAGCTATAAAAATACATTTTCGCTTTATTATGGTGCGTACAACGTACTTTTTTAGTGCGCTCAATTTTACAGTAAAATAATAACTATTTGTTTTTCAAGAGTTATATTAGTGGTATAATTCCTGCGTTTACGAAAACACGTCTCATTTTAGTGACCGTAGATAACTAAAACCAGCACAATTATTTAGCATTAAGGAGTCATTATGTCTGCTGAAAACGTTTTGAATATGATTAAGGAAAACAACATCAAATTTGTTGATTTTCGCTTTACAGACACTAAAGGTAAAGAGCAACACGTTTCTGTACCAGCACATACAATTGACGAAGACCTTTTCACAGACGGTAAAATGTTTGATGGCTCTTCAATCGCAGGCTGGAAAGGCATTAACGAATCAGACATGATTATGATGCCTGACTCAAGCACAGCAGTACTTGATCCTTTCTTTGAAGAACCTACTTTAAACTTGCGTTGCGACATCGTTGAACCAACAACAATGCAAGGCTATGAGCGTGACCCACGTTCTTTAGCACGTCGCGCTGAAGCCTATTTACAATCTACAGGTATAGGTGATACGGCTTACTTTGGCCCTGAAAACGAATTCTTTATTTTTGATGATGTACGCTGGGGTGCAGATATCCGTGGCGCGTTCTACGAAATCGATTCAAAAGAAGCAAGCTGGAACTCAGAACGTGTTTATGGCGAAGGCAATATTGGTCATCGTCCAACACTAAAAGGGGGCTATTTCCCAGTTCCTCCCGTTGATTCTTTACAAGATATTCGTTCACAAATGTGCTTAATATTAGAACAAATGGGTGTCGAAACTGAAGTACATCATCATGAAGTTGCGACAGCGGGACAATGTGAAATTGGTGTTGTATTTAATACCTTAGTTAAAAAATCTGATGAAGTCCAAGTCTTAAAATATGCAATTATGAATGTAGCGCATGGCTTTGGTAAAACGGCGACTTTCATGCCTAAACCGCTTGTTGGTGATAATGGTAATGGTATGCACGTTCACCAATCTATTGCTAAAGCAGGTCAAAACATCTTTACGGGTGATTTATATGGCGGCTTATCTCAAGAAGCGTTGTATTACATCGGTGGTATTTTGAAACATGCTAAAGCAATTAATGCGTTTGCTAATGCAAGTACCAACAGTTACAAACGTTTAGTAAAAGGCTTTGAAGCACCAACGTTATTATCTTACTCAGCGCGTAACCGTTCTGCTTCAGTTCGTATACCTTACATCACTAATCCTAAAGGTCGTCGTATTGAAGTCCGTTTCCCTGATTCAACTGCCAACCCTTATTTTGCATTCTCTTCAATGTTAATGGCGGGTCTTGACGGTATCTTAAACAAGATTGATCCGGGTGAAGCAATGGACAAAAACTTGTATGACTTACCTCCTGAAGAAGAAAAAGACCTTAAAACAGTTTGTTTCTCTTTAGACGAAGCATTGGAAGAATTAGACAAAGATCGTGAATTCTTAACAGCGGGTGGCGTATTTACTAATGACGTGATTGACGCTTATATTGAGCTGAAAAATGAAGAAATCACTCGTTTACGCATGACAACGCATCCAGTTGAATTCGATATGTACTACAGCTTATAAGTTGTTTTAGCTTTTAAGTGGTTAAGAATGCAGCTCGCTTGGTTTCAAGTTGGCTGCATTTTTTTATCTGTCATAAAGCTGAACCTTATAAACATTAAGAGAGATTAGTGCAGATTTTTAGTAACGGCAGAATAGCAAAATCAGAAACCCCAAGAACGTATAGAGTATACTTACATTGAGCAGGAGTAGAAAATAAAAAATATTTTTATAAATCAGAAAATTATAGTTATATATCGATAAATTTCAACTTTTGTATAAATTCAATTAAAGTAAAAATGAGTAGTGTTTTCTCTTTTTATTCCGAACAAAACAACGCGCACTTTATCAATAAAAAACAAATTATTTCTTAATACATACTTGTTTTTAAACGGTTTTCTTTGGTAAAAAGATTTTTTGAGAATTTGCCTGCTCAAGGTGATTGTTTATACAACAACTTGCGTAATATTGCTTGAACATTGGCTGTACCATCCTTAAGTTGGATAGCGTGTAATTTGGGATACTTGGCAATGGCTTTAAAACGCGCATCATCAACAGCTTGACCCTGCTGAGCTGCCAACAATTCATCCGTTGCACGCCCACTGCCACCTAATAACAACATATTACAATTGTGTTCTACAGCCGCCTGCATTTCCATAATGGTCAGTTCACCACCACCTGCATACACATTTAACACGGTCATGTATTGCGCTAAATAGGCAATTAAACCATACATCACTTTGCGTTCATCACCCCATTCCTTGCCATCAACCATGACAAAATGAGAATGATGTGACTCCAATTGGGCTTTATTTGGCATATTGTCCGATTCGCAAGCCAGTTGTTTTACAAATACACCAATACACGGGGCTTGATGTTGCCATTTTTGCAAACCTTGTCCCAGCAAATTAAAAACCCCTGCATTCGTACCGCCTGTGATAAACATCATATTTTCTTTAGCGGCTACTTGTGCAACACCATCAATTAAAACCTCGCCTAGTTGTTGTGCAATCTCAGGAGCTAATTCAGCCGTACCACCATTGAGCACGATTAATTTTTGCCTTGGAATCAAACCCAAACGAGTCAAGATTCGAGTGCCAAGACTAGCGTGTAAATTTAATGACTTTAAAATCACTTGAGGTTCAGCATCTTGAGGCGTGTCCACACCAATAGCTTGACGATTATCTTCAAAATTAAAAATTGTTGTTGTCAAGGACATTTCTACTCTCCTGCTTTCTCATTTTTCACAAACCTTGTTGCTATGATCTTCACTATCACCATGGTCTTTATTATTAGTCAGATAATCTTTGAGCAACTCACAACCCATTGTCAGCAAATTATCAGGTTTTTTATAATCGGTGATATTCTTCAAATTCCACAGAATCACTTTTTTATCTGCACTAGCAGAAACCACTTCTTTGTTATCAGGACTAAACCCAACTGAGCGAACCCAACCTTTATGCCCCACCAATGTCGTGACTAACTCACCTTCTGGATATGTCCATACTTTAACCAGATTATCTGCACCACCTGATACAAGATATTTTTTTTCTATGGAATTTGGGGCAAAACTAACATCCCATACCCAATCACGATGACTGCTTATTTTTAGTGCAGGATCAATGAAATCAGTGATAAAACCGCCCGTTTCAATATCCCACAATTTAACCAAATTATCAGAACCCGCCGTTGCAAGATATTTCCCATCAGGGCTAAAGCCTAAATTATTCACCCAGTCAATGTGACTTTTCAATTCAACACTTTTTCCTGTATAGCGATGTTGTACATCAAAATACCATAGTCTTGCCGTGCCATCAGACGAACCCGATGCTAAAATTCGTCCATCAGGACTAAAGCTAATTGCCAACACGCTGCCCGTATGTCCGACTAATTCATTTTGGATTAAATCAAGCTGGCATTGCTCTGATTTTAAATCATATTGGCGCAATCTAATGCTTTCTGATTTCTGAGGCTGCAAGTCATATTGGCGTAATTTGATTTTTTTTGAATAGGTTGTGGCTAACAATGGCGCAGCAGGATTAAACGCAATACTTTTAATTTTACCGCTTTGTTCTAACAATAAACAATTAGGCTGCGGAATTTTCTCAACGCCAGATTCTGTGCTGGTGTTAACAATATGATTTAAATTATAAAATGCGACGGTATTGTTATAAGTTGATGCTGCAATATATAGGGAATCTTTGGGAATAAATTTCGTGGGTATAAAATCAACATCGCGCACATTAATTTTTTGACCTTGATCATCTTGCAGTCGAATGGTGTTACGTAAACGATAGGTTTTGCTATCCCAAATACGAATGCTGCCATCTGTACCCGAAGAGGCAATAATCGGATTTTTTATATTTTGTGGACTAAAATCAACGTCTTTCAAACCAGAAGTGTGACCTTCTAACATCTTAACTGATTTGCCAGCAGTCATATCATATAAACGCACAATATTATCGCCGCCTGCGGATGCCAACCATTTGCCATCATAACTAAAGCTTAATGCCGTGGTGCGGGTAGAATTACCTGCAAAATTGCGTAATAAAGTGCCGTCTGTACTCCATAATTTGACTTCACCATTTGCACTGGCAGATGCGAGCATTTCCATGTTTTTATTCGGATTATAACGTACATCATAAACCCAATTGTCATGCGCTTCTAAAACATAATCAGGTTTGGTGACGATGTTGGGCAAATCTTTGCTTATTTGCCAAAAACATAAGGTATTATCAGCACTGGCAGAAATTAAAGTCTTGTCATCATGTGAAAAATCCAAAGCATGGACACGATCTTTGTGGGTTTTAAATTGTCTAATAAGCTGAATGGTTTTCTCATCCCATAACCATAAGCTCACCGTTCTATCAGTTCCTCCCGTCGCAAAATAGTCTCCGTTATGACTAAATTTAACCGCTAGAACAGGGGTTTTGTGCATTTTTTCATGAATCATTTCACCTTGTTGATTCCATATCCGAATCCCGCCATCACTTGCTACGGTCACAATATGTTGGTTATCATGGCTAATATCAACTGCATTCACTTTGGCTTTATGTAGTAAAGTTTGTAATGGTTCTTGTTCATGATCTGAATTACTATTGGCTGAAAGTGACCATAATTTAACCGTTTTATCTGCGCTGGCGGATGCAAAGAAACTCTCATCATTTGCCACCGCTAATCCATAAACGCTGCCACCATGTTTGAATTCACGCAATTTTTTGCCTTGAACTGTCCATAATTTTACGGTGTCATCAGAGCTACCCGACAATAGATAATTATTTTTAGGCGTAAATGCAACGGTTTGGACTTGCTTAACATGCAATTCTAAACGATTTCTTTCTTGCGTTTGATTGATAGCATTTTCAGCACGCTCTTCAATTTTTTTGTCTAAACCTTTAATTTTCTGGTCAATATCTTTGCTATGTTGCTGTGTTTTAAGTCTATCTAAATCTTCCAACGCGCTCACAGAATAATATAAAGCATCCAATTCTTGATTCGTAGCGAGATAAGCCTCTGATAAATAAGACATTGCTTCGACACCATTTAACATTGCTAAGTGACGTTGATGTTCTGCAACTACACGTTGTTTGTCTGCATCCAAACGTTGATTATTGGCATAAATGGCAAGCAATATAGCGAATAAAAAACCAATCACAATTGCGGTAATGGTCAGTTGTTGATTTTTTGATTCTAATTCAGCGCTGATAGCAATATAACGTAAATGCAAATCAGTGGGTTTGGGAGCACCATCCAAAGGAGATGCTAGCCATTTTCGAGCTTGACGTAAGTTTTGACCACGTAGTAAATAGCTATTGCCATAGTGGTGGCTTTCCCAGTCTAAAGCACGGGTTAATAAGCGAGTATGAGTTTTAACTAAATCTAAATCGGTATTTAAGGTATCGAGTAATTCACGGAAGGATTTATCAAAATCATCTTGTTCGTCCCGAAAGAAAATCCAGTCTAATTTAGCTAATTGTCTTGGAATTTTACCCGTCACTTCTGCCCGTAAGATAGGCACGAGTTTTTTATTATTTTTCAGGGCATGTTCTAATTCACGCGCACAAACTTCGGATTCTAAGGATTCTGGCGTGATAATAAACACAAAAGCATTAGCAGTTTCAATCCCCGCTTCAATTTCATTCCACCAATCAGAACTATGCGGAATGCCTTCCCAATCAATCCAAATATCACGTTCAGCTCTTTTAAACGCATCGACTAATTTCTGTACGAAAGCCTTATTTTTACGCGAATAAGAAATAAATGCAGCATTCATATTCATCCTCTCACTTAATGGTCATTTTTTATATTGTAAACTGGTTTTTTAGGAGAAATAAAGGAGTAATTGGTATTATTTGCAATTAAATACAAAAGATGGCGTTGTAGAATTGGCTTGAAAGGCTTATTTAGAGAGATAGTTATCTGACTACATTCATAATTCATATAAAAATGCAGCCAGATATGTAAGTATTATTCTGCTGGAGCAGCTTCTACTGGTTTTGGTGCTTCGACAGCCGCTTTAATTTCAACGGTAGCCGCTTCACGTAAGCTCGTCAAATATTTTACAACTTGCTCTTCTTTAACCAATGTCGCAATCCGGTCTTTTAAAGCATCAAATGGAGGGGCTTGTAATGCACGCACGTCATCTAACATAATTACATGCCAACCAAAATCAGTGTTAACTGCTTGTTTGGAATAACTGCCTTTTTCCATAGTGATTAATGCCGCTGAGAATTTTTCAACGACTTGACCTTCACGAACCCAACCAATATCACCACCTGTTTCCGCAGAAGCTGTGTCAGTAGAACTTGCTTTAGCCAATTCACTAAAATCTTTGCCTTCATCCAATTGAGCAATGATAGCTTTAGCAGCGGCTTCATCTTCAAGTAAAATATGGCGTGCTTTGTATTCATTAGGCAGAGTTAATTTAGCCATTTCATCATCATAACGTTGTTTCAACTGCGCGTCAGTCAAGGTATTTTTTTTCAAATACGCCTGAGTTGCTACGTTGGCTAATAAGTTGCCACGAATCGCTGCATAACGTGCAAGAAAGTTGGCAGTTTTATCTAAACCTTGTTTTTCCGCATCTTGTATCACCAATTCACGCTTAATCAATTCTTCGATTAAATCCAATTTACTAGGCGCAGATTCACTATGTCCTTGTTGCTCTTCACGCATCAATTTGTAGTTTTCATAATCCTGCTCAGTCACCACTTTGCCATTAATGACAGCGACAGAATCTTGTGACGCAGCATAGCTTTGACCCGCTAATAATAGACCACAAGATAATACGCAAGTTGCTAATTTAAAATTCATATAATCTCCAATAAATTAGATAAGGAATTAAAACAGTAGGTAAAAATTATTGTTGTTCTTCTGGGGTGTAGGCTTTGATGCTTAAAGCATGTATTTCCGTATTCATTAAATCTTGTACCACGGAATAAACCAATTGATGACGTTTAACTAAGGACAAATCTGCGAACTTATCACTCACAATCGTCACATCAAAATGACCGCCACCTTTAGCACTCGCATGACCTGCATGTTGCGCACTGTTATCAATAATATTGAAATGGGTAGGCGATAAAGCCGCCGTTATTTTGTCTTGAATTAATTGAATACGCTCGCTCATGGTAATACTTTTTTAAATGGTTTTACAATCACTTTGGCATAGACACCTGCTTCACGGTATGGGTCAGCATCAGCCCATGTTTGTGCATCTTCTAAACAGGGAAATTCTGCCACAATCAAGCTCCCACTAAAACCAACCGTTCCGGGATCGGGCGAATCGGCTGCGGGATGAGGGCCTGCTAAAACAAGGCGACCTTCTGCTTTTAAAGTTTCTAAGCGTTGTAAATGTGCAGGACGAGTTTTAGAGCGAGCCTCTAAACTATCATTCACATCTTCAGCAATAATGGCATACAGCATACAAAGTCCTTTGGCTGAGAATGAGTAAAAATAAGCGCAGTATTTCAAAAATAGACAAGCTTGAAAACGTTCAATCAAGTCTAGCCGTTGCGTTATTCTTGTTTCATTTCTAAATCGGGTGTTGTGAGCTGTTCACGGACGGCTTTAACCGTTTCATCAAAATACGCTTCTAATGCCGCATTGCTTCCACGTAAACCTTGCACCACTTTTTCACCCCAGTCTAAATATTCTAAACGTCGTTCTGTTGACCAACCTGTAGGTGGTGCTTGACCGATGTCTTGAATATTCGCAATTTTATCTGCCAACTTGATGAGTTTGGCTTGTGATGAAATGGTGGTTGCATGGGCAATTTGCAAGCGTTTTCGTTCAGATTTAGGTAAAGATTTGTCATCACTGACTTCTTTTACTAAGCCCAAAATTTCTGTACCAAAAATAGATTCTAATTCATCGGCTTGGGTATCGGTATCTTCTAAAGTATCGTGCAATAATGCGGCTGCAAGAACAGCTTCATCTTGTATTTTCCCAGTGTCCCAAAGAATTTTTGCAACTTGGATCGGGTGATGAATATAAGGTGTAGCCTCTGCATCGCGACGTTTTTGATGACGATGTTTGTTAGCGGAAAATTGTAACGCGTGGATAAATAAGTCAAATGCTGGTGTTAACATGATTTTATAATTTTAAGGGGTTTGGGTAAATTAAACTTTATTATATAGATAAAACAGATGGTTGAAGCATAATGTAATAAAAATATTATAGATTTAAGCTTTCACTAAAGTCCATATCCCTATCACAATAAAACCCATTCCAGCAATATAATGCAAATGTTTTTCACTGATATATTGAGAGACAAGTCCGCCTGCAAGCACGCCAATCCCTGATGCAACGATTAAAGCCAAAGATGCGCCGATAAAAACCGTGAGTTTACTGACTTCTTTATCTGCCGCAAACAACATGGTCGCCAATTGGGTTTTGTCACCCAGTTCAGCGATGAAAACAGCAACGAAAACGGTAAGTAAGACTTTATATTCCATCTATTATGACTCATTATTGTTGGTTGCAGGCACAGCTTGTTCTTTATCATTTTCATCTTCTTCTTCAATCACATGTTGCGTCAAATAAATGCCTTGAATAACAACAAAAATAAAGGTCAATCCCATTAAGCCAAATAATTTAAAATTGACCCAAACATCAGTGCTAAAGTTAAACGCGACATATAAATTCAATAAGCCTGAAAAAATGAAAAATCCAACCCAACTCAAATTAACAACAGTCCAGACAGATTGTTTATCAACTTGTATATGTTGTTCCATTAAGCGTTGAATCAGTGGTTTTTCACCAATCCATTGACTGCCTAAAAATGTGACTGCAAATAACCAATTGACGATGGTCGGTTTCCATTTAATAAAGTTTTCGTCATGTAAAATGAGCGTTGCTCCACCAAGGAAAGCAATAAGTCCAAACGTGACTAACTGCATGGTATCAAAGCGTTTATGCTTGATTCTATAGTGTGTCACTTGCATAAATGAGGCAATAATCGCAACCGCTGTGGCAACATAAATGTCGTACATTTTGTACGCAATAAAGAAAAGTAAGATAGGAAAAAAATCGTATAAAAATTTCATAATGTAAGTTCAATTAGCAATGTTCAGTGAATAATTAACAATCTGTAGTTCTTTCCGCATTTTAGGGATATGACTGGGGAATGAATTTAAGCTATTGTCAATGTTAATAGTCTGTTTTTAAATAAAATTTATGGATATTCGGCTAAAGTCTGCATGGTATCTTCAATCCAGACTTCTGCTTGTTTGGTAATTTCTTGGGCCGTTTTTCCTTCCGTATCAATCACTGAACCGATACGAATTTGAATCATGCCAGAACGTTTTACAAAATCATTGCGTCGCCAAAAACTACCCGCATTATGCGCAACAGGAATTACAGGCACACCCGCTTCTGCTGCGAGTAATCCGCCACTGGGTGTATAACGTCCTGCTTGTTTGGGTAATACGCGCGTCCCTTCTGGAAAAATAACAATCCAATGTCCTGTTTCTAAACGCTGTTTGCCTTGTTTCACAATATCACGCAAAGACTGACGAACATTTTTGCGATTAATGGCAACAGGTCGTAAAGAACCCAAGGCCCAACCATAGATTGGAATTTTGAGTAACTCTTGTTTTAAAACCCATACTTGTGGCGGAAATATGGTGATAAAAGCGATGGTTTCCCATGCCGATTGATGTTTACTTAATACGATGGCTGAGGGTGCATCGGGAATATTTTCTAATCCCTGAATTTCATAACTTATGCCACAGGTTATTTTAAGCCAATTTAATACACCCAACGCCCAAATTCTGACCAATGTATAACGATATGGATAAGGAAGTGGTATCGATAGAATGACTAAAGGAGAAAAAATTAGTACTAGGATATACATGCCTAAATAAAACAATAAGGTACGCACAGTTTGCATTCAGTCTTCCTTTTGACTCAATATCGCATCTACTACCGACGCTAAATCATCATATACGGGCACATCGCCGAATTCAGCTAAATCTTGCAATGTCCGTCTACCTTTACCTGTTAATACTAAAATGGGTTTTGCGCCAGCAGCAATCGCCGCTTGCAGGTCTCGTAATGAGTCACCGACAGCAGCCACGTTGCTTAACGAAATGCCAAGACGGTTTGCAATTTGGTGAAACATACCGGGACGCGGTTTGCGGCAATTACATTCGTCTTCGTTGACGTGAGGACAGAAAAATATGGCTTCAACGTTTGCGCCGACTTCTGCTAGCGAGCGGTGCATTTTAGCATGGATTTCGTGTAAGGTATTTAAATCAAATAAACCCCGCGCCACACCAGATTGATTACTGACAATAATGACACGATAATCAGCTTGGTTTAAGCGGGCAATGGCTTCTAGGCTACCAACAATAGGATGCCATTCATCAGGTGACTTTATATATTCATCGGAGTCATAATTAATAACACCATCGCGATCTAAAATAATTAGTTTCATGTTTTAATTTTATAATATGACAAATAGTTTTTAAGGAATAAAGAGAAAACAATAATATAAGAGGCACTATGATAAACGAAATATTGGAAAAAATGTCAGTACGTTTGTTGAAATTGGAAAAAAACCATATTGTGGGCAGTTTTGAGTTAAATAATGCTTGAGCCTTAAACCTTAAATTTTGTCAAATTCAAAGATTATCTGCATGAGTTTTGCACTTCATCCCAGCACAATTCTCTATAAAATCCCGTCTTATTCAGCAATCATTATTCATCAAAATAGGTTATCCAATTATGCCGATATATTCAAAATCTTATACGCTTATTATTATTTTTCTGCTTATTATCGGTTTATTTACGCATTTAGAATCCTTTCGCTCAACTGAACGTCTATTAAATTCAGTTTCTGAAGATGGTTACTTAATGTTAACTGTGGCGCGTAATTTGGCACTGGGAAAAGGTTTGAGCACGGCGGATGGCGAAATAATGACCAATGGAATTCAACCTATGAGCACTTTTTTATGGGCGGGTGTGTATTGGTTGCATGATGGGGATAAAGTTGAAAGTATTGTGTGGATTACAGTGATTCAATCAATTATTGCGCTAATATCAGCTTTTTTACTCTGGTTACTGGTTAAATCTACAATACGTGAACATCGTTATATTGTCGCCAGTTTGACAGCTTTAACGTGGTATGCCAGCCCTGTTTATGCAGGTTATACCATGAATGGTTTGGAAACAGGATTGTATATTTTAATTTTACTAATTATCAGTTTATACTTTGTAAATAAAGCCATTTTATCAAATTTAGAATCCATATTATTAGGATTTTTAGTCGGCATTGGATTTTTAGTGCGTAATGATGCCATATTTATAGGTTTTGCAATTTATGTGACTTACTTGTTTTTAGGACAGGAAAGCTTAAGGCAACGTATATGGAAAGCACATCTTATGGGCATTATTGCATTTGCTTGTAGTATTCCTTGGTTAAGTTACAATTATATCTATTTTGGTTCTATTTTTCCCAGCAGTTCCACTGCACAATCAATGGTTTCCGTATTTGGTCAAAACTGGCAAAATCTCATTTTCACGCTGACTGAATATAGTTTTACTTTTATTCGTTTTCCTAATTTTTTGCAAGAATTATTGGCTTTTACTGCATTTTGCATTTTATTTTTGAGCAGTCTCATTTTTGTGTTAATTCGTAGCTATTCTCAATTTTCCAAAGCAGAACAAAGATTATTGATTTTAGGTTCGGTTTATATCTTGGGATTAAGCCTTTTTTACGGGCTATTTTTTGGTGCGCCATATTCATTGGGACGCTACTTATTTCCAACCAGCTTATTTTTAGTTATTTTATGGGCAAGTTTGGCAGTTAAATTGTATTTTTGGCTCAATTTCTCAATTTTGCGCTATGGGTTAGTCGCTGGGTTTTGCATTGTGATATTAGGCTTGACGATAAAAAATGATGTTTTACAGCCCAGACAACATTTACATTTTCAAGTTGTTGAATGGGTGAAAAATAATGTCGATGAACAACAATGGGTGGGGGCTGTGCAATCAGGGGCATTGGGTTATTTTCATGATAAAACGCTTAATTTAGACGGCAAAGTAAATCCTGCGGCGTTGGCTGCTCGAAAACAAAAGAAATTGCCTGAATATATTATCGAGCAAAAATTAGATTATTTGGCAGATTGGGCAGGTTTAATGTTGTGGCTCAGCCCGAACAACCCAAAAATCACCACGACACAACAAGCTGAATTACTTAAGCATTATCGAGTCATTATGAATGATAAACAGAAAAATTTAGCTGTGTTTGAGCAATATTAACAAGAAGCTAAATTTCTGCTGAAAACTATAAAAATATTCAGCTGGAAATAAAAAATAGAGATTTAAGGTGAAAATATGATAATTGTAAGTTTTATCCCAATAAAATATGAGCGTCTTCCGCAACATCATTTTTGAATAAAATCAGGTAATTTGCTTGGTGCTTGAATTTTGAAACGCTTTTCACGACTAGTTTCGCCATTCAGTAGATAGATGTGTGATTTTGGTACAGAAAATAGTTTAGCAAATAGCTTTATTAACTCCTTATTGGCCTTACCGTCAACAGGAGGAGCTGTGATTTTAATTTTTAATCTTTCACCATAAACACCGATGATTTCAGTTTTGCTGGAACGCGGTTGTACATGCACAGCTAACAATAAATCTTGATGATCCCATTGGTAAAAACAACGCATTATTGTTTATCCAATGGTCTTGGAAAATAAGTTAATCACCACAATGCCTAAAAAAATCATACTCATACCAATGATTATGGTTATATATAGATTAATCGAAAAATTGAATTTATAAGTAATTTTTTACAGTAAAATAAAAAGTCAAGTATTATATTATTCAATTAGTTACAATAATATTTTAATAACTATATGATTTGCAAGGATGTATCAACTCTATTGCTTACCAAATATATGAATTTAGGCGTTTCAATTCAATTTTAAAGCGGAATTTTATTAGGAATGACAGCGACT
>JAYQWJ020000419.1:0-1193 GCA_035829175.2 Candidatus Albibeggiatoa psychrophila | reverse complement strand
AGTTCACGCGGCATTTTGCCTTTAATGCGAATTTTGACTTCTCTATTATCATAAAATTCAATGATTTCTGCACGAGTATCGTCTCTTTCTAAAATAACCCCATCTCTCCACACTAAGCGTTGTTTATCAGCAATATTTTTGTGGATGGCAACGATAAATTGGGTCATCATGCCTTTTGGCATAAATTTGTAGTTATAGCGTAAAAATAGATTGTTTTCTGTGTTTAAGTTGTATTCAGGTTTCTTTCTTGAGAGTAGTTGCGGCGCAATGTAAATATCGCAATAAGTCAGTTTGTAGCACAGTTTGAAATTCATCATTAGTTGTAACAATTCATCGTGCATGTCGTCATATTGTTCTGCTTGCCAAATATGTGCAACATCTTGTTTATTAAATTGTCCTTGATTGTCTTTGACGGTTTGATTGTCTAGCACTTTGTAAACCGCATCTGTACCCCATTCGGGTTTTAAAATCACGGTTCTTTTCAGTAATGGATCGTCTTTAAAATGTAGGCAAACACCTAAATCATGTAAAAATTCCAACAGTTGATCTTTGTCAGCGCGTTTTTTAAATCCATTTTGTTCACAAATCGTTAGGAATTGTTTGTGGTCAATATAGTGGCGTTTATCGTTTTCTAAGGTTTTGCGTACATCAGCCCAAGTTTTAGGCAGTTTTGTGCCAACATGAGTTAATGTTTGTAATTGGTGTTGGAGTTCTTTTTGAATCGCTTCTAAGCCACGATTATCGGCGAGATTGGTTGCCAGTGTGCATTTGAAGTTTTTGAATAAGCCACGTAATTCATCTTCTTCTTTGATTTCGCATTGACGGTCATCTTTTTCATTTTTGATGATAATGACAGGGCTTTGGTCTGCGAGTAATTCGACAATTTGTAACCAGTAAAAAAAGTCGGTATTTTCTTTGCGGGTATCTGCGACGAGGACATATAGTGAGCGATTGGTGAGGAAAAATTGGTGGGTGGCGTGGTAAATTTCTTGTCCGCCAAAGTCCCATAAATTAACCCGAAAGGTTTTGTCTTGTTCAAAATCAAATTGCCATTGCAGAATATCAATCCCTTCGGTGCTGGGTTCACGTTGTTTGAGTTGATAGCTTGGGTCTTTCAATTTATTGGCTAATGAGGTTTTACCTGCTGCGCCTTCGCCGATAATTAAGATTTTGGCTTCGTAAATGGTATCTTG